>CBDUHU010000699.1:0-2325 GCA_965366725.1 uncultured Kangiellaceae bacterium | reverse complement strand
CCGATCACTCCTTTTGGTTGTCCAGTTGAACCAGAGGTATAAATAATATGTGCTGCACCGAGTTGATCAATTGGCTGGTTAACCGGATTAAATGTAGGTTGAATTGCAAGCAGTTGCTTAATCGACTGTTCCGTTAAGTTAAGACTCTGATATTTAGCTTCATCTGCAAACCAGTCAAATTGAGAACCGAAACTATCATCAGTCACTATCAGAGATGCTTGAGAGTCATCAATCATAAACTTCAACCTTTCAGCGGGAAGTTCTTCGCTCAAAGGAATATAGCAAGCACCACATTTTAACACTGCTAAAATTGCAACAACTCTTTCGACTCCTCTTGATACTGCAATCGCAATTCTGCTACTTTGGTTAACCGCAAATCGATTTACCAATAAACACGCCAGTTGATTTACCCTTTCGTTTAGCTGCTGATAAGTCAAAGATTCTTCGCTAAACTCCAGAATAACTTTGTCACGATTTGTTTCTGCTTTATGCTCAAATAAACCGATAATATTGTCAGTTGCCTGCTTGCCAGAAGTGTTCGCTAATTGTGGCCAATCTTGTTCACTTTCCCACTCGTGCATAGTCACTGGTAGCTGGGGCTTTGTTACCATATTAGCCAACAGAAAATTAAACTCACTTGCTACTTTTTCAATCCGTTGGTGGTCAAAAATTCTGGCATCATAGACCCAGTTAAGTGCTATATTACGAACACCATTTTGTTCAAACTCTCCGATATACAAAGTAATATCAAATTTATTTTCCGGAATCCTTTCGCCCATAGGACTGAAAGTAATCCCTTCTATACTGGAGTCTGAAACCTCGTTATTATTCATATTAATCAATATTTGAAATATCGGAGAATGTTCCATTGATCGAGAAGGATTAACAACATCTACAATAGCCTCAAATGGAACTTCATTAAATTGTAAAGCTTCCAGATGTGATTGACGGGTTTGCTTAAGGATTTCATCAAAGTTTGTATTTTCGTCAAACTGTGTCCGGAACACTTGAGTATTCAGAAATAAGCCAATCAGCTTTTGAACTTCTTTAATGTCTCTACCCGCATTCGGCGCTCCCAATACAACATCGCTCTCACCACTCAAACGCCCTATATGTATCGCCAGACTGGACTGCATTAGCATAAACAAAGTGCATTCTGAATCGTTTAATAACTGATAGATACTATCAACGGTTTGCTCGTCAAGATAATCACTCACCATTCCGCCTTCACGAGCAGCCTGGCTTCGAGGTCTATCCAGAGGCAAACGATGACAGGTTGGCGCGTCTTCCAGTGTTCGACTCCAATAATCCAACTGTGTTCTCATTGTTTCGTTAGAAAGCCATTGACGTTGCCAATGAGCATAATCTACATATTGTATCGGTAGTGTTGGCGAAGCATCCTGTTTTCTGTTGTCTAGCAGATCATAACAATTAACAAACTCGTCAACTAATAATCCCATTGACCAACCATCACAAATTATGTGGTGAATATTAAAAATTAATACTCCCGATGGTGAAGCATCACCACTTTTTAATAAAACATAAGCTGCTTTTAATAACAGATCATCCGTTAAATCAAATGCATAATGGCTAATCTTTTCGATAATAACTTTTAACTGTAGTTCTCTTTCATTTTCGCCATATGCAGAAAGATCAAAAGACTGCAGAGAAAAATCAAATTGCTCACGAACAACCTGTACCGCTTCACCATCTATTTCATGGAAGTTGGTTCTTAATGATTCATGGCGTTTAATTATCTGAATAATTGCCTGCTCAGCTATAACCGGATTAAAGTCCCCTTCTACCCTTAACGCATTAGGCATATTGTATTCAATACTGCCTCCCTGTAACTGGTTAATAAACCATAATCGTTGTTGTGAAAAAGAAAGAGGCATTCCTTTGCTACTGCGCTCAACAGGCGTAATATTCTTAATAGGCTGCGCTACTGGTAGTTCATCAATATAGTGAGCCAGGCTTTTAATTTCAGGGTTTTCAAAAATTGATTTGAGTGGTATTTCAATCTTAAAATAATCTCGAATTTCCGCCAACAATCTCATTGCAAGCAATGAGTGACCACCTAACTCGAAAAAGTTGTTAGTGATCCCCAGAGGTTTCTGAGTAATTTTTAACAGCTTTGTCCAGATAAGGATTAACTGCTTTTCTGTTTCGCTATTTGCTGCAACATAATCGCTAATATAAGAAGATTCATCTGGGGCCTTTAAGGATTTTCTATCAATTTTTCCGTTTGCATCCAACGGTAGTTTGTTAAGAACCACAAATGCAGTTGGAACCATATAGTCAGGTAACTGTTTTAGCAGGTGCTGT
>CBDUHU010000698.1:0-2330 GCA_965366725.1 uncultured Kangiellaceae bacterium | reverse complement strand
AAGAACAGTTTCAAATGTCTTGGTAAGTTCTCTGGTAATAACAACCCGACGGCTCTCACCATAGGCGATGGCAATATCTTTGAGGCAATCGGCAATTCGATGAGAAGATTCATAGAAAATCATAGTGGCCGTCTGGGTTGCATATGACTGTAATTGTGCTAAGCGAGCCGATGATTTTGATGGTAAAAAGCCTTCAAAGATAAACCGATCACTTGGCATCCCGGCAACGCTAAGCGCGGCTATCAATGCACACGGACCGGGAATTGGCACCACTTTCATATCTTTTGCCCGTAGTGCATTAACCAGTGGATAACCGGGATCACTGATTAATGGTGTACCGGCATCAGATACCAGAGCGACAGATTCCCCCTGTTCAAGTAACTGAACTATATAATCCAGTTTTTGTCTTTCATTATGTTCATGAAGCGAAAAGCATGGCGTATTAATGCCAATATGGGATAATAGGAGTCGGGTGCGACGGGTATCTTCTGCCGCAATTTTTGATACATTAGTTAATGTATCACGCATTCTATCGCTTATATCGCCAAGATTTCCAATTGGCGTGGCAACCACATACAATACGCCTTGTGGATGATTTGATGCAATCACAAATAAGTTCCTGTAATTTAAAGCCAGTAAGACTTAGAAATGAAATAGTTGGAGTTTGTAAAGAATAATGAATAAATTTATCAATCAAAGCAACCAAATACTGAGCTTTGCGCTGATTGTTCTATTATTACAGGCCTGCGGCACTGGAAAGCGATCAATATCTCAGCCAGAAATAGCTCCTCAACCGAGTATTGAACATCTGCTAAAACAGGCACAGCAGGCACCGCTTGAATTGAAGAGTCCCTTATTAGTTCAGGTTGCCGGTCTTTTAGTCATAGATAAGCGATATGAAAAAGCCCAGGAAGTACTAATTAGAATTAACCAGCAATTCTTATCATCCCAACAGATGGATGATTTCAGGCTCTATTATGGTGAAACTCTGCTCGCACTGGGGGCTAATGAAGCTTCACTGAACCAATTGCTTAGCGTCCTATCACCTTCCAGTAAAACAATTGAATGGCAGGTTCGTTATACTCAGGCCCTGGCGGACAGCTATTTGGCCAATGGTAATTATTTTGAGGCAGCTAAACTCAGAATCAATCTGGATGACCTGATTCATGAATCTGATGTACTCGCACACAACCATGAAAAAATCTGGTTTTCACTTAATCAGTTAAATAGTGACTTTGTAAAACAGTTAATTACTGACTTTAATAGCCCGCGGCTAAATGGTTGGCTTGAAATTATTCATATCAATCATCAATGGGGACATCACCCAGAAAGGTTGATGCAAGAAATAGAACAGTGGAAAAACAGGTATCCTAACCACCCGTCTCAAATCAACCAGCCTGAGACTCTTCAGCGAGCTTCTAAAGCGGTCACATATGCTCCCAGACAAATCGCTGTTTTATTACCTCTTAGCGGAAAAAATGCGGTTATTGGAAATTTAATTCATGATGGCATAGTGGCAGCCCAGTACCGATCGATCAGTGCACAACAGGCGCCAATATTAAGGTTTTATGACACCGCTCGTCTTTTAGACAAAACTTCTGCTTATCAAACGGCGATTGAAGAAGGTGCAGACTTTATTCTGGGCCCTTTAACAAAAGATGGAATTGAAGCAATCCTCCGACAAGAGACATTAGAGGTACCAATACTCACTCTCAACCAGATCGAGGAACAGCAGATTGGCCATCGAAAAATATACCAATTTGGGCTACCGCCCGAGGATGAAGCGATTCAGTCAGCCCATCGAGCCTTTGAAAAAGGTTATCGTAAAGCGATTGCATTCTTACCTGATAACTCAGTCGGAAAACGAACAGAAAAAGCATTTAGAGAATACTTTGAACAACTTGGTGGAGAATTAATTGATGTGCATAAGTATCGTGATAGTCGCTCTCTAAAAACCGATGTACAAAAACTGCTAGGCGTTGATAGCAGCACCAAAAGACGCAAAGATCTACAACAACTACTAGGTAGAAATCTGGAATTTGAAATGCGTCGACGTAAAGATGCTGATTTTATTTTTATGATCGCAAGTCCAACAATGGGGCGCATGATCAAGCCTTTTATCAACTATTACTTTGCTTATGATTTGCCTGTGATAGCAACCTCTCGTATTTACTCAGGAAAACACGAACCACAAACTAATATTGATCTTAACGGTGTGGAATTTTCAGATGCACCACTTTTGTTAAGTGAACTACCATTATTTACCCAAAGTAGAGAGTTTCTTGCTGAAATTCAGCCACAGGCATTGGATGCGCGTGGTCGATATTTTG
>CBDUHU010000697.1:0-2333 GCA_965366725.1 uncultured Kangiellaceae bacterium | reverse complement strand
GCCTACATCTACCGCAATGATGGCGTTATCTGGTATCAGTTGAGACAGACTTTTAAATATAGTAGCGGAATTGATTCCGCTTCCTGTATCGTCACTTACCCGACTTTGTTTTTCACTTCGCCAGATTTTCCATCGTTGCATTAGTTCTTCGCGTTGATCTACAAAACCAGGTATCTCGATTAACGCGTCATTTATCGCTTGTGCAGTGACAGATATTTCCCCCCAAACAGGCAATGTAACTGAATGGAACTTACCCAGGGCCATCTGATCATAATCAACCTGAATAATAGGTCGCTTATTGGTGATGCCGGTATGATTAGAAAAAGATGCACCAAATACCAGTATGATATCGCTTTCATTCATAAACCAACTGGCAACGGGGGTTCCTGAACGTCCTAATACACCTGCTGCTAATGGATGACTATCATTGATTTGCCCTTTCGCTTTGAAAGTTGTTAGTACTGGGGCGTTTAACTTTTCTGCCAGATTAATGACTTCTTTCATCGAATATTTTGCACCGTAGCCAACGATAATAATCGGTCTTTTGTATTTACCAATCATGCTGGTTGCCTTATTGATGCTCTCAATTGACGGTGATATATTGGTGTTGCTAAGTCTGCCTTCAGGGCTACCTACATATGAGTTGTCCTCGGCCGCAATAGTTTGCACATCATCAGGAAAAATCAGGTGGGCTGGTGAGCGGTTAATAATGGCATTTTTACAAGCAAGGTTCATTAGTTCGCCATGTCGTGAAGTATGTAGAACCGTTTGGCTAAAATCAGCGACCGCACTAAATGCGTCGGCAAGATCAATTTCTTGAAAAGCTCCGGGTCCAAAAACCTGTGCATCAATTTGACCGGTTAATGCTAAAACTGGTGCGCGATCAACTTTTGCATCCCAAAGGCCGGTTAACAAATTAGTTGCGCCAGGTCCGGCAATAGTTAAACAGGCTGCAGGCTTTCCAGATGCTTTTGCATACCCTGAACAGGCAAAAGCAGCTGCGCCCTCATGCCTTACACCATAAAAGGACAACGCTCCTTCGACTTCCCTGTTACGCAATGCATTAGCCAACCCAAGGTTTGAATGTCCAACCATACCAAAGACACTTTTGACTCCCCAGTTGGTCATAGTTTCAGCCATTACATCAGATATCGTTCGTTCTTTTGCTGGTTCTTTTTTGAGTCCTATATATACACCATTGTCGCGAACTTCTATCGGGAAAATTTCCTGACCAGAATCTTCATGACCACCGGGAGGCTTTCCTGTAATAGGATCAAAATCCCAACCATGCCAAGGACATCTTAACCAGCATTTGCCATCTTCTCCTTGTTCTATCGAACCTTCTCCCAGAGGGCCGCCTTGATGAGGGCAGTGATTATCCATGGCAACATATTGACCTTGTACATGGGTAAGTGCGTATGATTTGGTACCAGCGGTAACTGTTTTGCAACGGCCCTCTGGAAGCTCATTGAGTTCAGCAACTTTATGCCATTCTGTCTTAGGATCATTTTGTGTTGTCACCAGGGCACCCTCTTATTAAATTGTTAACTGTAATGTTGACGACTAACTTTGAAGCGCTTGTTAATCGGTTTCGCTGCCATATCGAGTATAGATTAAAAAATGCCGATCTGAGCGCATTGTCCTGTTGTTAATAGTCAGGTTCATACATCATCTTCTTGATAAATTCCTTTAAATCATCCGGCTCCGGCTGATTGGCTATTTCCTGTTGGTAAGCCTTGGCGGCAACTTGGGTTGCAATTTCAAGTGAAACTTCTCTTATTGTTGATAGTGGTGGGTATAGAGAACCACTGGACAATTGATCTGGAGTGACTAGAGCAGCAAGAGATTTGGCTGATGCCAAAAACATTTCATCGGTGATTATATTGGCTTGACAGGCAATTGCCCCGAGTCCAATCCCAGGAAAAACATAAGCGTTGTTACCTTGACCGGGAATAAATGTTTCACCTTCAAATTCAACTTTTGAAAACGGACTACCACTGGCAAAAATTGCTTTGCCTTTACTCCATTGATAGGCTTGTTCGGCAGTACATTCAGCTTTCGATGTTGGATTTGAAAGCGCAAAAATAACCGGTCGTTGGTTAATTTCGCTCATTAATTCGATGACTGATTGAGTAAAAATTCCTGGCGTTCCGGTAGCGCCTATCAAAATATGGGGTTTGATCTCCTTAATTGCTTCTTCAAATGCTAAAGGAGGATGATCGTGCGCATAAGGCCGATTATGTGATGCGATATTTTCCCGGCTGCTAACCACAATACCTTTCCTGTCAACAAACCAGAGGCGGCGCCTTGCTTCTGTTTCGCTGAGGCCTGCA
>CBDUHU010000696.1:0-2338 GCA_965366725.1 uncultured Kangiellaceae bacterium | reverse complement strand
TTCACTCTATTCAAGTTGATGAACATCGAGCAGAATCGATAAATGAGATAATTACAATTACCTCTGAAACAAGCTTTATCAAATTAACACCATTTATCAGTGGATAAGGTAAAAATAAATGCTGGGAAAGCTACTCGACAAATTACTCAAAGGCCCTGAACCAGAAAGCCATCCTGTCTTTACCTCATTATATAAATCTATTGAAACTTTTATTTTCAATAACGAAAAAAACATCAGCATTTATCACAAGTTTTCCTTAAAAGGATGTAAAGAATACCAGACACTCAAATCATTAGACGCAACTGACAAAATTGAAGCAATGCACTTTTTATTAAAACAAACAAACTATTTACTTCAGTTCTATAATCCTGATGCTTATGGCCATAAGGGCTCTGATGTTTATGTTATCCATGCAGCGCTACTTGATGCCTTAATGCGAACAAAATTTGAATTTGTAGAAAACTATAGTTTTAGCAGACTATTCGATAATTTCTACATGATAAGCGGCGAGAGTAAAAAAAATAACATAGAGCTCCAACAACGCCCATTTACTGCTCTGGCAATACAAATGGAAAAACATAAAAAACGCTTTGGCCTTACCGACCAATTAAAAAAAGACACTTTACATTTACTAGCCTCACCAATCATCAAACCTTATATTGATAAAACAACTCAACCTTACTCCTGGGGTCATGATATAGATAAAGCGGTAAAACGATTACAACAGCTTTTAATCGTTGAAGGCGAAAATGACAGTGTACCTCCGTTTGAACTAGGCAATGGTCGATGTGGAATTTTGATTCAACATAGCATGGCAGAGTTAACAGATGAAAAGAAAGCTAAATGGTATATCTTATTTCATCACCTACATACAGCCAGTGCGGGAAAACCCACTAAAAAATTTTTACAAAAAGCAAAGTCATTAATTGATCTTATTGGAGCAACAGAGTTTAAGTCGCAAGTCAATAAATGGTTTAATCAACTGGGAAAAATATCGATAGAAACGAGTAATCAAGCTCGACAGTGGAGCGGTAAAGAATATACCGATGAAATCAAAGAATACATTGAGCCACACAATTTCAACCTGCTGAAAGGTCTGCTTTGGAGCATGAGTAGATTCAATGATCATCGATCTCTTCAAGCAATTTCTACGTTTACTGAAAAGTGCTTCCAGAAGATACCAGGGGCGGGCCCAGCAGCTGCCGGAGTTGGTAACGCTGGAATTTACACTCTGGCACGGTCGAAAGGTCTGGCGGGAATCAGCCACCTTTCACACTTAAAAGTAAAAATTCAACAGAATAATACACAGAAACTAATCCAGGACTATATTGACACTCAGGCAACAAAGCATGGACTAAGACCAGTTCAGATTGAAGAAATTTCCGCAGCTGACTATGGATTGATTAAAGGCGAAAAAATAACTTTATTTGATGATTACCAATTAGTTTTGCGTTTAATCAGTGTCGGAAAAATGGAATTTCAATGGATTAAACCCGATGGAAAAACCCAAAAATCAGTTCCAACGCGGATTAAAAGTAGAGATAGCTTAAGCAGAAAGCTTGCGGATTTTTTCGATTTAGCCAGACAAATTAAGCAAACCTCTATCACCCAACGGGATCGTATAGACCGATTGTTTACTGAAGGACTTTGTTGGTCTCTAGAAGAATCTCTGAAGTACTATATTAATCATGGCCTCATCAGCCCAATTGCCAGCAGGTTGATCTGGCAAATAGAAGATACACCTGCGCTCTATATAAATGGAACATGGCTGGATGTAAATGGCAAAAAATTTGATATAAGTAAAGACGCTTTGGTTACTCTATGGCATCCAATCAATGCGACAATAGAGCAAGTAGAAGCATGGCATGAACGACTGGACTCACTCCAATTAACCCAGCCTTTAAAACAGGCATACCGTGAAACATATCTGTTAACTGATGTCGAAATTAATGCCCAAGTTTACTCAAACAGAATGGCTGCACATATCCTGAAACAACATCAATTTAATTCCTTGGCAGCTGTTCACGGGTGGAAGTGTCAGTTGATCGGGGCTTATGATGATGGCAAGAGTAATCCCGTGGCAAGTAAGTTATTTCCAGAATACCGGTTAACTGCAGAGTTGTGGGCTAATCCGCTTATCAACAATACTGGTACCTACAACGATGCCGTAATCTGTAATTGTATCACTACCGATCAAATCAGATTTTGCAATAATAATGATCGGCCAGTGGCGTTAATAGATGTTCCTAAATTAGTCTTCTCTGAAGTCATGCGCGATGTCGATTTATTTGTTGAAGTGGCCAGTATTGGGAACGATCCACCATGGCAGAAAGGTGCT
>CBDUHU010000695.1:0-2339 GCA_965366725.1 uncultured Kangiellaceae bacterium | reverse complement strand
AGTGCCTCTTCTGAAACTTCGCGTAAAGAACTATAGTCATCCAGCACAAAAAAGCCGCGTCCAAAACTAGCAAGCACTAGATCATCTTCTCTTCTCTGAATAGCTAAATCACGAAAAGAAATAGTTGGAACACCACCATTTAACTCGACCCAGTTTCGACCTCTATTGATGGTAAAAAATACACCAAATTCAGTAGCTGCAAACATTAATTCAGGATTAACATGGTCCTGAACAACTCTCCAGACAAGGTGTTTTTCAGGTAAATCTCCACGCATCGATTTCCAGCTTTTACCCCGATTAGTACTTTTCAAAAGGTAAGGCTTGTAGTCTCCAAACTTATGATTATCCAGTGCAATATAAACAGTATCCGGGTCAAATAAATCGGCCTTAATGTCATTGACAAAGGCGGTTTCAGGAACTCCAGGCAAACTACCGACCTTTACTTTTCTCCAACTTTTTCCTCCATTTTCAGTTACCTGAAGCAACCCATCATCAGTACCAGCATAAATTAAACCTTCTTTTTTTGGCGACTCTGCTAGAGAAGTAATGGTACTGTACTGCGACATTGCCCACATATCCCATGCGGAATCCCAACCAGGTTTTCCATCCATAATTGGTTGTTCAATTCGATCGAGATTATTAGTTAAGTCAGGTGAAATTACCGTCCAACTATCCCCACGATCATCTGATTGCCAAACTCTTTGAGAGGCATGATAAATTCTAGTTGCTTTATGTGGACTGACCAGAATTGGCGCGTCCCAGTTAAATCTTTCTTCGGCGGCACCTGGTTCTGGTTGGGGTTGAATATATACTAACTCCCCGCTCTTGCGGTCAACTCGCATCAAGTTACCCTGCTGCCATTCCGCATACATAATATCCGGATTACCAGGTTCCGTTGCCGGCTGGTGCCCATCAGCAAACAAAACGATTTCCCAGTCAGAATTCCTTATCCCATTCGCATTATCTGTTCTTGATGGTCCTCCCTGAGTACCATTATCCTGAGTACCACCATAAATATTATAGAACGGAGCAGCATCATCAACGGCTACTTTATAAAACTGAGTAATCGGCAAGTTAGAAACAAAACGCCAGTTTTCACCATTATCGAAACTCTCATATATACCACCATCAGAGCCCATTAGCAGGTAGTTTTTATCAGTCTTACTAAAAGTCAATGAGTGGTTATCTGAGTGCTTGTGTTTTTCTTCCATTGGGGCAAATGTTTTACCACCATTATCCGACTGTAACATTCTGACATTGGCAAGAAAGATCTGATCAAAGTTATGGGGACTGGCGTAGAGTTCCTGATAATAATGAGGGCCAGTACCACCAGCGACCGCATCTGACATTTTTTGCCAGCTTGCTCCCCGATTGCTACTTCGATAAACAGCACCGGTTCTCCGGTTAAGCTCAATCGCAGCGTACACAACATCACTATCAATAGGAGAAATTGCTAGGCCTATTTTTCCCATATCAGAAGTTGGCAATCCATTTTTAGCAGATAGCGGTTTTTGACCACCGTCTACATCTTTTGTATTAAGCAGTTGCCAACTATCACCACCATCTTCAGAACGATAAATACCACTCCCGGAGCCACCGTCGACTAGCGCAGCAACAGTTCTATGACGTTGCCAGGTGGCAGCATACAAACGTTCAGGATTTTTCGAGTCTATTACAACATCAGTAACCCCTACCCATTGATCATCACCCAAAACATTACGCCAGTTCTTGCCGCCATCAGTAGTCTTAAACAGACCTCGTTGGCCTCCTTTTGACCATAAAGGCCCCTGTGCAGCGACCCATAGAGTATCAGGATCTTCAGGGTGGACGATAATCTCTGAAATATGCTCAGATTTCTTTAGTCCCATGTTTTTCCAGCTAGCACCGCCATCATGGCTAACATAAATACCATCGCCAAAACCGACATGACGACCACTAACATTCTCCCCGGTGCCAACCCAGATTGTAGAAGAGTTATTGGGGTCGATAGTCACCGTTCCAATTGAATAAACGGACTGATTATCAAAAATTGGAGTCCAGGTGGTTCCTGCATTAACCGTTTTCCAGACGCCACCCGAACCAACACCAACATACCAGATATTTTTATTATCAGGATCAATATCAATGTCGGCAATTCTGCCAGACATAAAGGCTGGACCAATATTGCGTAGTTTAAGCCCCGCAAATGCTTCACTTGACACGAGCTTTGTTTTATCGGTTTTGGCCGAAACAGGTTGTGCTATCGTCAAAAGAAGGGTTGTGGTTGCTACACTGGAAATCAGCAAGCGAATTAATTTTGTCATAGGGTAGCTCCGAATCAAATAGTGATTCAAATACAG
>CBDUHU010000694.1:0-2341 GCA_965366725.1 uncultured Kangiellaceae bacterium | reverse complement strand
TTCGAACCATCTGCTCCAACGTTGCTGGTTTAATATCGGTGCTAATTGTTGAGTCTGATTTAATGACTGGCTTACGCATCGGCTAGTTAAATGATAGTAAATATTGCTGTTTTTAGTTGCTTGATCATCCATTGAGATATTCCTTTGACATCCTATGCCACTAACAGTCGTTACATCTTTGTTTAATTTTAAATGAAATAATAGTCGGAAAAGTCGGATATCTTTGTGAGATATTAGCGATTCGATATGTAAGTAATTGTCTAATCTACTATCAAAAAACTGTTCCAGAAAAAGTTATTCATAACGGGGGCTGGGACATATTCTCTTTTCGATTCAGATGAAAAAATGTCTGATTATTATTCTTATCCGGCTTTTGGTAGATGGTTACTAAGCAAGCATGATAGGGAAAATTGGTTCTTTATATTGGTAATTTAGAGTCTTTTTCAAAATGGCAGCCAGAGGCTTTTGGGTCTATACTCATTTTAGCTAATTACGCATGTATTCTTGTTTTGATATCCTCCGACTGGATTTGGAGTTAGTTATGGCACTAAAAGGTAAAAAAAATCAGACTAAACCGGTTAAAAATGATTCTGAGAAAAAACATATAGAATCGCTGGAAACCGAGCAATTGAGGGAGATCCGCCAGTTATTATTTGGTCAGGAAGTGGCTTCACTTAAAAGTGCATTAGAGAAAATGGAGAAAGAATTCTCTGCCCAATTGAAAAGTCTCGCATTATCAACTGAAAATGCATTTAACCAACTTCGTGAAGATCTTAATGAAAATCTAGATCAGGTAAAACAACATCACTCTGATGACTCATCTGAACATTTAAGTCGTGAAAATGGGTTAGAAGATTCAATAATCTCGCTGGATGATAAATTTAATAACTATCAAAAACTTGAATTGGCCAAGCAGGCTAAAACCAGTGATTCTATAAGTCGGGAAATAGATAAGTTACGTGATGAACTGCACAGCAGCCATCAAGACGCGATGGCGCAACTTAAGTCCGCTTCAGATGAGTTGAAGAACAACAAAGCTGATAAGAATACTTTAGCTAGTATGTTAGCTGAAATGGCGACAAATCTTCAGGGTGCGAAAAGTAAAGGTTAACTATCTGGAATGGAATCACAAGAGACAGTAAATGAGCTTTCTGATTATCAAAAGGTGAGGAGACTGCTTCTTGGGGAGAACTCAACTCAGAAGATTGATCAACTAAGTCAGAATGATATTAACTATATATCAAATTTGATCAGCGAAGCAATTATTGCTCGAAATCACAAAGATAACTCTTTGGGTGACGCGTTAGCGCCTATCATTGATCGGGCATTTGACCAATCAATCACACGAGATCCTCGAAAAATAGCCGATGTATTTTTCCCTATTATAGGCCCCGCGATTAGAAAATCCGTATCGACAGCATTATTTGATATGGTGCAATCATTAAACTTATTGCTTGAAAAAAGCCTGAGTTTTGAGGCTTTACAATGGAGGTACCGAGCTTGGCGAACGGGAAAAAATTATGCAGAATATGTCCTAATCAAAACACTTAAATATCGTGTTGAACAAGTATTTCTTATACATAAAGAAACCGGTATTTTAATTAACTCGGCGGTTGCTGATGAAGTTTCGCGACAAGATCCGGATTTAGTCTCTAGTATGTTAACCGCAATAAACGACTTTGCAGGTGATTCATTCAATACTAAAGAGCAATCTTTAGAATGGTTAAAATTTGGTGATTTAATTTTACATATCGCAATAGGTCCAAAAGCGGTTATGGCTGTTGCAGTCAGGGGAACATTAAGTCCCGAAGTGACTGAAACAGTTAGCCACACCTTAGAAAGAATACATGATTCTTATTACGCTCTATTGGAAAATTTTGATGGAGACAGGGATAAATGGAAGTTTGTTTCACCCCTGGTTGAGAGTTGCCTGTTATATAAAACTCAGAAAGTTGGTAAAAAAAGAAGGCCCTGGTTAGCGATAGTGTTAATACTAACTAGTTTCAGTTATATCGCCTATCAGCAGCTTAAGATGTTTCAATTTTCAGAGTCGAAAGAGGCCATAGTCAAGCAAATAGAAAATAATAAGGATTATACAATTGTAGAAAAATCAACAGCAGATCAAACACTTCATATTACAGTGCTTAAGGAACCGGAAAGTATTAGCATTGAAGATTATCTGAAACAAAAAAAACTGATGAAGATACCAGTAAAAGTGAAGGAGTTAGCCGTTTCAGTCAAGTTAAATAAACAGTTATTGGATTATATTCATTCAGTAATCAATTCTCCTATGACTTTGATTTTTTCTTCAAGGCCATTTACGGGCATCACAACATAATGG
>CBDUHU010000693.1:0-2341 GCA_965366725.1 uncultured Kangiellaceae bacterium | reverse complement strand
AAATTAGCGCCCATGGAATTGCCTTGCAGTCTTATAGTTCGCTCTTTGCTAGTAAACTCATTGACTAAAGCCTCTCGTGTCTGATTTTCACGAACCGCGATGTACTCCATTTCAGCGGTTATAATTCCACATCGGGCATAATGCATTTGAGAGACATTTTTACCCGGCTTTGCTCGGCGCGGCTTTCGCTGTAATTCAGGGTTATAGAACCGGTAGGCTTTTTCCTTATCCTGATGACCATTATCAACAGGTTTCAATATCCGTCCTTGATAAGACTCTGTATCTTGACGCCCATTGAGCCATACAGAACGGGTATCTGAAAGTCCGCGGTGAATATCAATTTCAATATTACTATCAGTGTATGGTCCAGATGTATCATAGACAGTCACTTTGCTATTATCAGTTAGTTTTATCTGACGCATTGGCACTTTAACGGTCGCGATATTTTCAGATGTCAGATAGACTTTATTACTCGCTGGTAATGGCGTTCTGCTAATAATATGGGTGGGTGCTTGTAGGCAATCGTCAGAGCTGCCAGTTGTGTTATGTGTCATATATCGTCTCACTATTTTCAATTTTCATGAGTCGACATAGTGAGAAACGAAAGGATCGATCGCGCAGGAAGGCTGCACTTTCGATTTTACGCTCATCCCTACGCCGATACTAATCGGATCAGGTTCTACGGGTTTGATTTACTTCATAAAAAGTAAAACATCTCAGCACAAAAGAACTAGCAACAATCAAAGATAGTTCAACGCACCCCGAGAGCAAGAGAGTGGATTATAGGCAACAAAATAAAAAAAGAAAAGTACTCATTAGTAATAACAATCGCGATAGCCGACTTGTTTTATTGCGGCAAACATCCGAATATTACTTGATAAACTTTGAAGTTAATCATTTAAATTATCAAATTTGATGCTTATAATTAAGTTTAGTTTTTAATAAAACAACTTCTTTAGCCCAGTTTACAACCCGGAAAGAATAATAAAAAGAGAGTTCAATGGTAAAGCTCTACGCCACAATTGATTTAGGTTCAAATAGTTTTCATTTACTCATTGCTGCACTTGAGCATGGAGAAATAAAACTTCTCGACTCCTTATCCGAAAAGGTAATGCTTGCCGAAGGACTCAGCAGAGAACACGGCATCCACACCGACGCTATGAACAGAGGCATTGAGTGTATTACAAGATTTCAACAACGATTAAAGAATATACCGGTTGAAAATACTCGTATAATAGCGACCAATACTCTGCGCTCTGCAATTAATGCTCAAGAATACGTTAACCAACTTGAAAGTTTACTGAATGGAAATAAAATTGATATTATCTCTGGGATCGAAGAGGCTCGTCTTATTTATCTGGGAGTCAATCATAGTTGGAGCGCACAAAGTCTTAACCGTAAGAAACTGGTTATTGATATCGGCGGAGGGTCAACCGAAGTAATGATTGGTAAAGGGTTTGAATTTATTCAGGCCGAAAGTTTAACAATGGGTTGTGTTGCCTACCGTCGTTTTTTTCCCCGTAATGAAAATAACGAAACCAACTTTAATGCAGCCTTTCAATCTGCCAAATATAAAATATCAACCATTACTGAGTTTTTTCCGGAAACCTTCTGGGAATATGCAGTTGGCTCTTCTGGTACGCTAAAAGCAATCGAAAATATTTTACGAGTACAGAATATTTGTCAGGATGGAATATCCCAAACAGGCCTATTTGAATTAAAAGATAAAATTCTAAAATATTCAACAATGGATGAAATACTGATTGACGGGTTAAAGCCGGCCAGGAGTAAAACCATTACCCCTGGCTTAGCAATAACAATGGCATTGTTCGAACTGCTCAACATCAAGCATTTGCATATTTCAAGGGGTGGAATGAGAGAAGGTATTCTCTATGATCTGGTTGGAAAAAATAAGACTGTAGATATCAGGCAGCGCAGTATTGATGCAATCTGCTTACGCTACAATACATCAATATCCCACAATAGAGTCACTCAGAAAATCGCTCAGATGCTATCAAGAAATTTATTACTTAGTTCCACTCAAAAACTCGAAGAAAAATATCATCGCTTACTAGGCTGGGCAGCACAAAGCTGTCGTATCGGTCTATCAATCAATCACGAAAAATATCAATTTCATAGCGCTTACTTATTGCAGCATAGCGAATTAAGTGGTTTTTCGATTAGAGATAGGGAAATTCTTGCAACATTAGTTTTGAATCATCGAAAAAAACTAAAACTAGAACAATTTGATGATATCTGGATTGATAAGTCCACTCGGCAGTATCTTATTACTCTAGTCATTATCTTACGCTTAGCGGTTATTCTTGGGCATAATGGAAAT
>CBDUHU010000692.1:0-2357 GCA_965366725.1 uncultured Kangiellaceae bacterium | reverse complement strand
TATATTGGATGAGAGGCTTATCAACCAGTGGGAGCATTTCTTTGGGAATAGCCTTAGTGGCAGGTAGCATACGAGTTCCCAGGCCCGCGACCGGGATAACAGCCTTTTTAATAATTTTGTTCAATCTGTTTTCCTTAAGCAATATCAACTTTGATGATAAAAGTGAGTTTGTCTGGCATAAACTGACATCTCATTGAGCTGAAAGCAAAGGTTAGGACAGTGTTTTAAAAGTCAGTACATTATTTCTGTCTTTATCTTCATTCCAGAGGAGATCACATACAGCATGTTGCGGATTATAACCTGTTGGAATCTTAAGTAATAGCTGAACAATGCTTTCACAATCCATTTCATCACAAAGTTCGTTTAGTAGAATGAGTGCCTTCTGCATATCAGTCCATGAAAGAAATTCTTCATTAGCGGTCATAATTTTAGGGTGGGTTGTGCCGACAACATTTTCACCAATAAGCAGTTCTTCATATAATTTTTCGCCGGGTCTTAAACCGGAGTAACGAATTTCAATATCCCCCTGTGGATTGACCGAGTTTTTAACCGTCAATCCCATCAAATGAATCATCCTTTCGGCAAGTTCTGCAATTTTGACCTGCTCTCCCATATCAAGTACAAAAACATCCCCGCCCTTGCCCATGGCGCCAGCCTGAATTACAAGCTGTGCTGCTTCAGGAATAGTCATAAAGTATCGTATAATATCTTTATGGGTTACAGTCACCGGCCCACCATTTTTGATTTGTTCCCTGAACAGCGGCACTACAGAACCGGATGAGCCAAGTACATTACCAAACCTGACCATCGTAAAAACCGTCGTTTCGCCACGATTATTAATTGCCTGTAGCACCAATTCAGCCAATCTTTTTGAAGCCCCCATAACATTAGTTGGCCTTACCGCTTTGTCTGTGGAAACTAATACAAATCGTTCAACGCCTGCTTCGGCTGCGGCTTCAGCCGCATACCAGGTACCGAACACATTATTTCTAACACCCTCAACAATATTGTGCTCAACGATTGGTACATGTTTATAAGCCGCCGCATGGTAAACCGTTTGCACATGATAACGACGCATTACGCTTAGCAGCCTGTTTTTGTGCTGTACTGAACCTAAAAGAGGAATAATTTGTAAATCGTTATTGATAAACTCACTGTTTCTGAGCTCTTTCTCGATTGAATACAAAGCAAACTCAGATAGCTCATATAAAACAACTGTTGTCGGCTTCAAGGCAACAATTTGACGGCATAATTCTGAGCCAATCGAACCACCAGCGCCAGTGACCATCACCACCTTATCGGTGATACAGGAGTGGAGGCTTTCAAAGTCAGGGGCAATAGAATCTCTACCCAATAAATCTTCAAGCTCTATTTCCTTGAGCTGCTCAATCAGTACTTTTCCACTAACAATCTCTTCCAGAGAAGCGATTGTTTTAACTTTGACAGGAAATAATTCCAGATGGTTCAATATTTCAGCACGTCTGGCATGAGTAACAGAAGGCATTGCTAACAATACCTGCCCAACATTATATTTCTCGATAACACGCTCTATGGCAATTGGAGAGAAGACTTTAACGCCGTCTATTTCAGCCTGAAACAAGGCCGGATCATCATCGATATAGGCGACGATTTTGTTTTCGTGTCCCTGATTAAGCGCCTTTGCTAACTGTCTCGCAGACTGTCCAGCCCCATAAATAGCCACATTCTTTTTAGACTTACTGATTTTTGAACGTATCATTGCGATAATGAATAGTCTTGCGCCACCAATAGTAACCAACGAGAACGACCAATAAATGAGCAAGCTCATTGGAGAAATAGAAATACCAAATACCAGACAGGACGCAGTAAATATGCTGGTAGAAAGAATAATACCCAAGGTGATAAAGAATACAGCCTGTAGTCCCATATACCTCAGAATTGCACGATAATAGCCTACTTTGATAAATACAATTAAAGAGCCAATTAAAGTAAAAAGCACAGCGTAAAGTGCATTTGTTTCTCCCAGAACAAGCTTATTTTCGGAAATATTAAAAGCCAGCGAAAAACAAATAATGATTGCGACTGTATCATACCCGACTGATACCAGTCGTTTTGTTAGTCTTGGTGATTCCAGAAAGAAGGAAAATAACGAAGTAATATTATTCACTTTTTAATCGCCCTGTTATTCATAATAACCTGATTGCTCTTCAGTCTTCAAAGCAAATAACCTGAAAACCAGATAGCACGATTTTTTATCCCAGCAGAATGATAGGCTATATTAATACGCTTTAGAAGATATAAGGCGCAAAATATCCTGTTTTATGTGGACTAGGGCTACATTTGTGACAAATTAAGACATAATACAGTGATTTAGTGAT
>CBDUHU010000691.1:0-2363 GCA_965366725.1 uncultured Kangiellaceae bacterium | reverse complement strand
CAAATTACCAACTTACTTAACAATTCATCTAAAAAGAAGACATAAAAAAAGAGCGATACCAATGGCATCACTCTTCATCAATCTGCTGACACTAGTCGCTTAAAGTGCAACAATATTCTCAGCTTGAGGACCTTTCTGGCCTTGAGTTACAGTGAACTCAACTTTTTGACCTTCGGTTAAAGTTTTGAAACCTGAACCCTGGATCGCACTGAAGTGAGCAAATACATCAGGACCATTTTCCTGTTCGATAAAGCCAAAACCTTTAGATTCGTTGAACCATTTAACGGTACCAGTAGTAGTAGACATAGTCATATCCTATAAAATCAAGAGTAATGAAAACCTTCAAATAAGGCGTTGTGCTGGAAGTGTGCTATTACTTATGGAAAACAGGACGAGCTACTAAAGATAAAACTAAAGTCAAGACATCGAAATGGTGCGCATAAATATAAAACTTACTTTCTAGCTTACTAAATTATATACTAGATTTTTCCATAGTCAACGAGTTGCCCCTGAAAATTCAATTACATACTATCAAATTTGCGAACTTATAGGTTTCTGCGATATCTCAGCAAGCTCACTTAACGCAACGATAACCCCTGGCAAATTTATCCCCCACTTGTCACTACTCACGATGAAAACATAGCTAACCAGCAGGTCTTTTTATTGAACAAGTAATTATTTTTGATTGGTCAATTTCATCAAACAAAGATAACAATTTATACTCATTTATTTCCTTCGGTAATCAGCTCAAGGATATTAACAATCACTTTACGATTCCTCGTTATCTGTGTAACTATGTAATATAAAAAAGGAGATCCTTATTTCTTATTTTTCTACAAGAAAACTCGGTACATTAATCGTTGTTATTATTGCTGGCGAATTAATTTTTTCTTTACCTTTTCATATCCCACGATTTTTTCGTCCAACATTTATTGATGTATTTGAGCTATCCAATACTCAATTAGGAGATATTTTTGCAACCTATGGTATTGTTGCCATGCTCTGTTATTTCCCCGGAGGCATGTTAGCTGATCGTTACCCTCCCAGAAAACTAATGACTTACTCATTAATAGCCACTGCACTCGGCGGCTTTTACCTTGCAACTTTACCACCAGGCAGCAGTTTATATTGGTTATTTGCTTACTGGGGCTGCACTAGCGTCCTACTATTCTGGGCTGCCATGATAAAGGAAACAAGAATGCTTGCAGGTCAACAAACACAGGGGATTGCATTTGGGCTTCTCGATGGAGGCAGAGGGCTTGTTGCCAGTCTTGTCGCGAGTGTTGCGGTAATCATTCTGGCTATGTATCTGAATTCTTCGGCTGAAAACGATATCAACAAAAGTCAGGCAATGCAGGCAGTGATAATATTCTATAGTTTAATGACCTGTTTAGCGGCATTACTGATTTGGAGTTTATTACCCAAAACTCACCATCTGGACACAATTAAGTCTAGCTCCATAAAAGTAAATTCCATCACTCAGATCACTACTGATAGTAAAATATGGCTACAGGGAGGGATTATCATTTGTGCCTATTGCGGATTCAAATCGTTAGATAACTACGGATTATACGCCACTCAGGTTTTACAAATGAACCAACTGGAATCAGCAAATCTTACTGCATTTGCCAGTTATGCAAGACCAATTGCCGCACTGGCAGCGGGAATCATCGCGGATCGTTGGCATACCGGTAAGTCAGTACTTGTATTTTTCGCTATCAGTGCAATCAGCTTTATTATAATGTCGCAACTCCAACTAGAAGCAGTGGCAATCAACTTTATTATTGCCAACCTTTCACTCACTTTTGTATCAGTCTATGCACTACGAGGTATCTATTTTGCACTGATTGAACAAACCCAGTTAAAGATTAGTTCAACTGGGGCTGCGGTAGGATTAATCTCATTGGTAGGTTATACACCTGATATATTCTTTTCATCACTAACCGGAAGAATATTAGATGCTAATCCAGGTTTTATTGGTTTTCAGAACTATTTTCTAACATTGGGCTTTATTTCTTCTGTCGGCATCTTGTTGGTTCACCGGCTCAACAAACAAACAAAGTAAAAGAAAATCCATAAAAGAGGGGGCTTCCTCCTTTATGGTGAGTCGAAAAAACTTAATATCCTTTAGATTTATCCGGGCTCTACCGGATCTATTGGATCTACTGGCTCTACAGGGGTAGGACCACAAAACTGTGTGACTGTAATTGTGCAGCAATCATTGCCAACTTTAACAACCGATGTGTTAGTACCGCCAGGCGTGCATCCATCATCACAAGCGGGCGCCTGAGGAGGATTTGCCTTTAGCACACTACAAGCTTCTCTTTGTGAATTAATTGGCTCTTCATTACCATCTGGATCAG
>CBDUHU010000690.1:0-2364 GCA_965366725.1 uncultured Kangiellaceae bacterium | reverse complement strand
GCTTAATCATCAGGGGTAAAAATTTATTAGCAATAATTATTGTTTTACTTTAAAAGCCTGTTTGATTAAGAAATTAATTTGTTCCTTATGGGCAACTGTTTCGACATTGTTACGTCTGGTTTTAAGCATATCTCCAATTTTTTTAAGATTTAGCCTGGCCAATGATTGAGCACTATGTTGACCTTCATTAGAGATTATCTTAACCAGTCTCTCGACATATTCACGCTGTAAGTTTTGTCTGAAACTGTTAACGTTTTTCTTAGCATCTTCCAAAAATATGGCGTTAGTTAAGTCTTCCAACATTTCAGCTAATTTATATTGGTTTCCGTATAGTGCAGAGTCCTGAATTCTCTTTAATACTCTAGGATGAAGTAAGTGGTTAAGCACTGCTTTTTGCATATTAAGAATCATATCATGCATCTTAGGATCTTCAGTATTACCAAATAAGTAGAAGCTTCGGCGCTGTTGCTGTAAATGGCTGAGTAACTCACTATCCATTTTAAAAGCTTCAGCCGAAAACAAGAACTCTTCTAAAAGGGCCATTGCTTTTTTCTGACGTGATTTCTCTACAGGAATAAATGGTTTTATCGCATCCTTTTGACCAACAAAGGCTCTATCAACATAAACACCGCCGATATATCGAGATACAACCTGAGTATTTCTGGAATATTCGCCATTTAATGCCATAAAAGCGTTAGTCAATGTTTGGTATGACTCACCCTCTATTGAAAATCTTTTTTGTAGTTTGCTGATCAGATCGTTGACTCTGATTAGCCGATCTTCGGCATAGCTAATTGGGTTACTGGACATGTCATAAATATTGATTCTCGGATCGATACCGGAGCCAGGAGAACGCATGTCATCTGCATCATTGCCAAATGCTAGCTCAGGTTCCGTAGAGCGAGCCAATATTTTCTCAAGTCTAATTGATTCGTTGAGCGTATTTTTACTTTCTTCTGAGTAACCGTAATCAATAACCCAGTCATCATAGGCGCCAGGTTTTGCCGTATAATATTGGCCTTGAGATTTTCCTAATGGCGAAAAATTTATACTAGGGTAATCCATCACCGAACCAGTTAATCCTGTTTTGCTGGTAATCGTTGAATCATGGATTGTATCAGAGTCGTGTAATTGGCTTGCTTTCATGTTGTGGTTCAGGCCCAGGGTATGACCGACTTCGTGGAGCACCAGATAATAGAGAAATTCTTTGGTAAACTGGGTTAATTCAGTTGTTTCAGCGCCAGCCGCAAGTAGCGCATGAGTTCCAAACTGGGCTGTCTGGTATAAGCCACTGTGACTGTCTTTTGAACTATCATTATTAATAAATGTATTAGCATCAAATATTTTCTGAACATCAAGCCTGCGGGTAAAACCGGTATATTCAAGCATTACATCAGCGCCCAGTATTTGACCTGTTCGCGGATTCGCAAAGCTCGGCCCATATCCGGAAAAAACTGGGCGTGGCGAAGAAGTCCAACGCAATACATTATAGCGAATATCCCCAGCATCCCAGGTTGCATCATCAGGCTGAATTTTAACCTGTATTGCATTTTTAAAGCCTGCTTTTTCAAAAGCACTATTCCAGGATAAAGTGGCTTGTTTGATCGTTTCTCTAAACTCCACAGGGGTTGTATTTTCAATCCACCAAACTATCGGCTCTACTGGTTCAGAAATTTTTTCGCCGGGATTTTTTTTGCTCAGATACCAACGGTTGATTACGTCACGAAATGGTGTGGAGTCGTCTTTTGCTGTCATATCGTGTTTGAGTTGAGAAAAATAACCGATCCTTGGATCATCTAGTCTTGGAATAAAATCATTTTCTGGCAGTTCAATAAAACTATGTCTAATTTTTATCGCGATACTTCGATCGTCGGTAAAGGCAAAATCACCGTTGGATAGAGATTGAGTATGTGGTCTTACCGGTGTCGGGTTGTCATAAACATACTCTACTTCTAAGTCGGTATTTTGCGGATAGTTATGGACATTAAGGACTTTAGTTTTATCTTTACTTAAAGTTCCCAGCTTAAAGCTTTCGCCCGGTTTTTCGTCAGGCCGACTAGATGGTTTAATCTGACGTAAATTTTCGGTTAAAAATAATTCATCCGCTTTAATAATGATATCACCTGTATCAGTGTCTTCTGCTTCAATTGCGATGCTTGCCAGGAGCGGTCTGTTAATATTAGCACTACTGGCCTTAGCCAGAGGACTATCAGGATCAAAATAAAAAGAGGTATTTTCCGCACGAACTTCAATTTTATTAAAGTGGCGTTCAATTGAATAAATATTTGCGCCACGGTAACCACCTCTGAAGTAGCCAATATCGGCTATACCATCCAGATTTTGCATAAAATGAATAAACTCCTT
>CBDUHU010000689.1:0-2370 GCA_965366725.1 uncultured Kangiellaceae bacterium | reverse complement strand
CAGTTGAAGAACTGCTTCATTAATTGAAGCCAGCTGATTTGACAAAAATAATATTATCAGTAATTGAAATATACAAATAATGGATAAAATTTTCACGACAAGGTCCCTTTATCTTAAAAATTGAAAATCTTAACGAGATTCATTCTCTTCGTTACTCAGGTCAGTATAGACCGATTAGCAAAAATTACAACTGTGATAACCAATAGCAATGAATTTAGTGCGCCTGGAGTTGATAGGCGCATTGCACTTGAAGTTTAATTAAATTCTGCGTTGTGATAGATATTTTGAACATCATCCAGTTCATTTAACATATCCTGAAATTTATCAAACATTTCGACATCTTCACCGGCAACCGGGGTTGTGGTTTGAGGGACAAACTGGATTTCATCGACGGTAAAATCAATTTCACCAAAGCTTTCACTAAGTGCTTGTTTTGCCTTGAAATATTCGGTATGAGGGGCAAAAACAGTAATCATGCCTGATTCACATTCAATATCTGTGACGTCCACTTCTGCCATCATCAGCGATTCCAACGCGGTTTCTTCATCGTCACCCTTAAATGCAAGAATAGCGCAATGATCAAACATATGGCTAACGCTTCCCTGAGCACCAATTTTGCACTTAGTCTTGGTAAAACATTGTCGAACATCACCAAATGTCCGGTTTGGATTGTCAGTCAGGCAATCGACAATCACCATACAGTTTCCTGGGCCGAAGCCTTCATATCTGGCAATCGCAAAGTCTTCACCACCACCACCTTTGGCTTTATCAATCGCTTTATCGATGACATGGCTTGGAACCTGGTCTTTTTTTGCTCGTTCAAGAAGACTTCGAAGTGCAAGGTTGGCGTCAGTTTCGGCGCCACCAGCCTTGGCACAGACGTAGATTTCTCGGCTGTACTTACTATAAACCCTGGCGTTTGCATCCGAGGTTTTTGCCATTGATTCTTTTCTGTTTTGATAGGCTCTGCCCATTATGCTGCCCCGTTAAAATGGTAAAAGGCGGATTTTACAACTAACCGCATTAATAAGGAACCTTTTCGGTCATTAGTTGGCGTTTAATCAAACGAAAAATCAGTTTAAGTGGTAGGTATCATGGTCAAATTGGGGTAGTATCCTGACTATTCACTTATGTAGCGCCTAGCTTAATTATTTAGCATGAACAGACCAATTTATAACCTGGGTATAGTCGCTCATGTTGATGCAGGAAAGACAACCTTATCTGAACAGATGTTGTTTATTTCCGGTGCTCTTAGACAAGCAGGCAGTGTTGATAAGGGGACTTCAGCAACAGACTCTCTCAATATAGAAAAAGAGCGGGGGATATCTGTCCGTTCAGCAACCAGTTCTTTTAATTGGAATCATATAAAAATCAACCTGATTGATACGCCTGGACATGTGGATTTCTGCGGAGAGGTGGAGTCTTCATTGAGAGTGCTTGATTGCGCTGTATTAGTGGTGAGTGCGGTTGAAGGAGTGCAGGGACACACCATTAATCTATATAGGGCGATACGTGCTTTAAACATACCCACTCTGATATTTATCAATAAAATCGATAGAACTGGCGCCAATACCGATGATGTATTAGCAGAATTAGAAAGTGAGCTTGGCGCAAATTGTTTGTTTTTGCAAAAGGTGGTCAATCAGGCGAGTAACGGAGTTTCGATCGAACCTCTGTGGGAGCATGAAAACTATACTAACTCTGCTTCGAACCAATCTGATGCTATGACTTGTTTGGTTGAGTCAATAGTGGAACAGGATGAAACACTGTTGGAATTGTATCTGGATGGTAAATTTATTCCCTATGAGAAGCTGGATAAAAGTCTGGCTGAACAAACCTCTGGATGCAGCTTAATACCAGTTTTCGCTGGCGCAGCTAAAAGTGGGCTAGGAGTCAGGCAACTACTTGGTGCCATTGTTGATTATTTGCCAGCAGCAACACAACCACAAAATAAACTTCTTTCAGCGGTTGTGTTTAAAATAGAGTTTGATCCGTTACTAGGTAAACTTGCCTATCTGAGGATCTTTGGCGGGAAACTCAAACCAAGAGATCCAATTAACAGAGTTGTTTCTCAAGGGGAGACTCAGCAAAAAAGTGAGAAAGTCGGGCAAATCAGAAGGTTTGAAAATAATAAGTTGATTGATGTTGACCATCTATCAGCCGGTGATATTGGAATTGTTAGTGGTCTCAGCATAGCTGGTATCGGTGATGTTTATGGTGCAAAAGGAGAGATTGCTGATACTTATAGCTTCTCAAGCCCGTTATTAACGGTTCAGGTGAAACCGCAAAATGAGGCAGATTATCCCTCCTTGGCAAACGCATTAGCACGACTCGCAGAAGAAGACCCATTGCTCGATCTGGACTGGTTGC
>CBDUHU010000688.1:0-2372 GCA_965366725.1 uncultured Kangiellaceae bacterium | reverse complement strand
AACTGATCCCCTTTCGAAATATCAATAAGATAAGCATCATATTCCGCTTCGTTATACCCCGCAGCGAGTAACTCTTCCAACAAAATAGTGACTTTTACCCCATTTGGCGTCGCCAATGAATACAATTGTAGAGGATGCTTACCAAACGGTAACTCCTGTTCAAAAGTTGCACCGGCAACAGGGCGGTTAATATTCGCAAATTTACCACCGTTACCCTCTTCCCACTGCCAGACTTTTGCCGGTTCGTAACTGTCTTTTGACATCTTCATTTCTCCGCTTAAATTTAATGACCGAGTGTATCCATAAATAGATTAATGGGTACATTCGCGCCTATTACAACTGTATTACAAATTAATCTCACAATTAACGACGATAAAAAGCTAATATCGAATATTGAAACTGCTAATTAATTTTTCTCAGCTTTACGTCGCTTTATCTCTTTACGGATCTTTTCACAGCCATTAGCAAACACCGCCGATTTCTTAGGAATACTGTCACAGTGTCGTTGTTTTTCTGCTAGCTCACTATTCGACATACCGCCATATTTACCTTCAGTACAGGCAACAGTGAGCAAATTAATCAGAATAATTAAGATAATATTGTTCGGTTTCATATCAAGTCTCCTTATGCATGGCTACCTAAGCATAGTTGCTATTTAGCCAATCCACGAATCAGAGCAGAATTTTCACCCCTTTGAAGGTTTCACCGGACTGTTCCTGATGTTGATTAATTGTGTTATTTTTCCAACTTCTCACTGATGCTAATTTTATGCTGCCTACAACGCCACAAACTGACTATAACCTTCTCTTCCATCGACCATCAATGTTGATCACCATCGACAGTTGAAACATTATAATCCTTACCTATTTCCAACGAAAACAGCGCATTATCAAAAGTTTGATTGTATTTCAAATCGGCAACCATTTTAAATGGGGTTTGATTCTTTACTTTGTCTAAGGTAACAATTAATTTAACCGGTAAATGATTATCTGAGCCAGCCCAAACTGTGACATTTGCTCCATTTTCCTTAATAACAAATCCTTCAGCCAAAACACCATTAATCTCCCTGGCGGCCAGATATTCAGCAGGTTCACCTTGATAATTCTTTAACTGTTCATACCAATAAAGTGGATCTGTTTCTGCTAAAGGTAAATTATTTTCAACATCAAAACTAAATGGTGTTGCAGCTTTCATTGCTGGAAAAAATATGACTCCCTTACCTTCTAACAAGTCCATTACGTTTATAACTGAACCACTCAGGTCTTTGCCAATGGGTAGTGTTTCAACTCTAAGATTGCCCGGTTCTCGATAATAAACCTTTAAATTCATTAAAGGTTGGCCATTACTTTCAATTCTGCTCGAGTAAAACATCGATGATACTAATTTCATTTCAGATAATACCGCAGCAAAAGCGTTATTTGAGGATGTTCCCATAAAAAATAGAGTTATCAAAGCCGTCATGAAAACTCCCATTGAACTTGCCAAAACAAAAGGTTTCCAATGAAACGCTCGCAATAACTGAAGTTTCAGCTGTTCAAGTAAACGAATATTCTGTGATGATGGTACATCTGCGCTCAACTCTTCACTTTCATTAGCAGAAATTATCGATTGCTGAAGGTTAGTTTCCATTTTCTGGTAGTCATCTTCAGTTAACTGCTCTGCTCTTATAGCAGATACATAACCACCAATTTGTTCATCAAACTCAGTTTTTTTCATTTGAGTTGTTTCTTCATTGTGTATCATAACTTACTCCTGAGAATTAGTATTCTTTAGTAGTTTAGAGAGGGAGTTTTTAGCCCGGCTTAAGGTAATACCAACATTTCCTTTGGTAATACTGAGTTGCTCGGCAATTTCCTGATAACTAAACTCTTCGATATAACGTAGAGAAAAGACATTTGCTTCTAAGGGTGAAATTTTGCTTAACGCATTCCGAAAATGACTAATATTTTGATTACACATCAACTGTTTTTCTGGTGACGAATCCACCGCTAATCGACTAAATTGAGTCGAAGAGTCTTCGATATTTTGCTCGGCTTGACGGCTTTTTTTACGAAGCAAATCATAGCTCGTTGAAGTCGCCATCACCTTAAGGTAAGCAGGCCAGTTTTCTACTTTTTTATACGCGATAGTGTCTTTTTTAAATAACTTTAAGAAAACATCTTGCACAATATCTTCTGCAAGGTGTTTATCGCCTAATAAGCGGTGTGCCGTTTGAAATACCTGACGTCCATATAGAGTCGCCAAGTCGGCAATATGCCTGGTTCTGTTACTGTTCAATTATTCACTCCTAAAGCTTTTCTCATAATATAAGACGAAGGCGAGCGGCTATTTCTTACAAGATATTTCCTTTTTTTATTGAGTCGGAATAATTC
>CBDUHU010000687.1:0-2373 GCA_965366725.1 uncultured Kangiellaceae bacterium | reverse complement strand
CAACCGTATTCACTTTTGATGGAGGTTTCCTTAAGTGAAGTATTTAGCAAAAATAGACGATGTACTGATCATGGACAATTTCATTTTAATGAGCTCTGTTTACAAAAAGACATTGCTATTAAGTTAATATATAATCCGACTTTTGTTTTATTTTCGAGCCTTTTCTATTGAGCTTTGGTTCATTAAAAGTTCAATGAATAAAATTATGCTTGTTGGTTTTATCAGTTAATTTTCTGTTCGGAGTAGTATATTAATGAAACGTAGGTTATTCAGGGAAGAGATAGTAGTCCTTCTTCTTATTCTTCCATTCTTATTGAATTTTGTATCCGCATCGGAATTAGTTGACTCAGAATTCCTTCATCATCGAACTGCTGAATTTAGAAGTGATAAATTAGCAAACAGCAAAGATCATACTTACTTCAATTTAGTAACTGCTAATTATTCTGAGAGCATTAATTCACAAATAATAATGGCAGTGAATGAAATTGATTCGGATAATGACAATGATGGATTTAGCAATCTTCATGAGGAAATTGCCGGTACCGATATTGACGATCCGCTGTCCCATCCTATGCCCCTGGAATATAGTCAGGGCGTTCTTTATCACTTAGTTGACCGTTCCAGTAACTGGGGAACAACAAATAGTGATTCAGTTAGAATTACTTCAGCCAATACGGCGGACTACCTGAGTAGTCGAACACCAATATTGTCAACAACATTGGATACATCATTTAACCGATTGAAATTGTCAGTTGCATTGAGTTCGGAAAGTAACCCTGTTTTATCTTGTGCTGGTGATATAGCGGTCAGGGAAGTGCGACAAACAAATTTTGTTTTCTTTTTTCAGCTTGGAAACGACCCTGAAGGCATTCCTGTTTGGCGAAAAATTGAGCAAGGAGTATCAAGTTATCCAGATAACCCTGAGTGCGTAGAGAAAGCATGGCTATCGGGTAATACTGGTACAGTTGGAAGCGGTACACCCAGACTATCCGCCAGTGAGTTCTTACCGATGCAATGGCGAGCAGGGACTTTATCAACAAGGGCTTTTAATCATGCATATGTGCCTGATTCTAATCGCTGGACTTCAAGATTTCATCCCGCTGACATCATACTACAAGAGAACAATACTGGTTTTGATTCTTTCAGTGAGCGAGCGTTAATCTGGGAGATAGATGGAAACGAGCTAGTGCTTAATTATACCGATGGCTCGGTGGCTCGAATTGGTGTTATCTATGATGCAGAAATCGCACAACAAGGAGTAATTTCTTACCGCGGAGCTTTAGGAACAGAGTATGTCTCCAGATTAAGTCTGGCTTACAAAGAGAGAAATAGCTGGCAAAACAATGAGTATGAAGGAAGGTTTCAATTACAAAATCTGGCAACATCATTAGATAACTTTGCGCTAAAATTTAATAGTGGTAATGTTGGTGTTCAAGCTAACTTAGCTTGCGGTGATTATGATGTAAATACAGGAAACTGCACTGATCCACAAGGCTGGACTGATTCTTCCGTTAGTATTTTTAGTTGGCAGGTTGAGTCAGATGAAATAGTTGCTAATTATTATCGAACAGATGATTTTCAATTTTTAACCAGTTGTGATGGCCAGCCCGCTGAATCTAATTGTCGTTTGTGGCGATGGCGAAAAGTAACATTGGTTGCGGCTGAACAAGAACACTTTGTATTAAAAATTGAGCAATATATCGATTATGACAATGATCTATCGACTGCATCACAGTCAGGTTATATTGGAATATTCACGAAAACAGAACCCGACAGTGACCGCGATGGAATTCCTGATAGTTGGGAGAGTGCAAATGGACTTAACCCTTATTTAGCGACTGATGCAGAAATGGATAATGATGGAGATGGACTAAGTAACTACCAGGAGTTTATAAACAATACCAGTCCAACCAAAGAAGATACCGATGATGATGGAATTTCGGATGCTAATGAAATTCTGTTAGGACGTGATCCTCTTTCTAATTCTGATGCCGAAGCCGACAGTGATAATGATGGTTTTATTGATATCCATGAACAGCTGGCTGGAACTGATTTTAATGACACTGCTCAGAGCCCGCCAAGCTTTCAATATCAATTCGGAGAGTTATATCACCTTTACGAACATTTTAGTAATTGGGCAGATAATGGTGGTTATAGTTTCAGAATAACAAGTTCAACGACCGCTGATTTTATTTATCGCAACACTGGAGCCGAACAGGTTGAAATAGACTTGTCACTTAATCGCCTTAAGTTAACTGTAGATATAAGTAATGAGTCTTTTCAGTTAATGGAATGTGCATCTGGAAATAGAATTAAACAAGTCATAGATATCAGCGAGATTCATTATTATTCAATAGGTATTGATAGCAAAGG
>CBDUHU010000686.1:0-2387 GCA_965366725.1 uncultured Kangiellaceae bacterium | reverse complement strand
AAACCCATCAGCTTTACCACCAGCAAATTCTTCACCATCAATAGTTCCAAGGAAGTCAATGTTGACTTGATCGCCTTCTTTAGACTTACGCTTTACTTCAACCCAGTTAGCCTGTTGCTCGCGTAAGGTATCCAGCATTTTGCTAAGATCTTCGTCAGCAACTTCTGCAGATGTCTTTTCAATACTAATATCTTTAAAGTCTTTTAATTCTATTTCAGGGTAGATCTCAAATGTGGCAGTAAATTCAATATCTGAGCCTTCAGCCATTGATACTGGTTCAATTTGAGGCGCACCAGCTGGTTGCAATTTTTCCTGAACAACCGCTTCATAAAAAGAGCGCTGCATCACTTCTGAAATAACCTCATTCCTTACATGTGCGCCTAACTGCTTTTTAATCACATTTAAAGGGATTTTTCCTGGGCGAAAGCCATTCATACGCTGAGTTTTTGCAAGCTCTTTCATTTTTTGCAATGCAACATCATCAACATTATTGGCAGGAACGCCAATGGTTAACTTACGCTCTAGGCCATTTGTGGTTTCTACAGAAACTTGCATTTGTATGCTCCAACACGATATTAATGTAATCGAATTATATTCTTCTCAAAATTCTTCGATAACTAATTTAACTTCAAAATGGGGAAAGAGACTAGAAGGGATGCGAGAGCTATATTAATAACGTCTTCATTATCGAGACGTATAATATCTGGTTAGCACCAAAGCTCAGGCGGCCACCAACTAGCTCAAGCCAAAATTCTATATTCAGAATTCAACCTATATCAATATAGGCTTGCCTTAAATCACAAGGCCTGCAAAGTGGTGCGAGAGGAGAGACTCGAACTCTCACGCCGCAAGACACTGGAACCTAAATCCAGCGCGTCTACCAATTCCGCCACTCTCGCACTTTGCAAACTACACTAACTAAAATATGGGGTGGACGATGGGTCTTGAACCCACGACCACCGGAATCACAATCCGGGGCTCTACCAGCTGAGCTACGCCCACCATAATAACCAAACTTAGGTAAAAAAGTACAATCATTTCATACCTTTCCACACGAGATACTATAACAACCAGGATACCAATGGCGCGCCCGGCAGGATTCGAACCTGCTACCCTCGGCTTAGAAGGCCGATGCTCTATCCAGATGAGCTACGGGCGCATTGATCACAGGTTAAACCCCGTTACCAGAACTATTAACTAACATAGAACTAAGTATCATTTGGTCGGGGAAGAGGGATTCGAACCCCCGACATCCTGCACCCAAAGCAGGCGCGCTACCAGACTGCGCTATTCCCCGATTTTTCACCTTGTTGAGTTGTCCTCCTCAAGGAGCGCGAAATAATACTGGCTAAACTGTTCCCCGTCAACAAAGAAAAGTAATTATTTTTATAAAAACTTTTACTTGGCACTACGCACTACAATTGAGAAAATAGTAGACTATATTCTTATTAGTTATTTGGTAACCAATTTTATGACAGCTCAACTCATTGATGGCAACAAAATTTCGGCAGAACTTCGCGCCAGAATAAAGCAGAAAGTATCTGAAAGAACAGCCAAAGGCCAGAGACCACCGGGGCTTGCAGTCATTCTAGTAGGTTCCGACCCTGCTTCAAAAGTGTATGTTAGTAAGAAATTTAAGGCATGTCAGGATGTTGGGTTTGTATCTCGTGAAGTAATCCTTCCGGGTTCAATTGGCCAAACCGAACTACTTGATGAAATAGACAAGCTTAATAAAGACGATCAAATTGACGGAATTCTTGTACAACTACCCTTACCAGCGCACCTTGATACCAGCCAGGTAATCGAAACAATTCGAGCAGATAAGGATGTTGATTGTTTTCATCCTTATAATATCGGTCGGTTAGCTCAACGGATCCCGCAGCTAAGACCATGCACTCCATATGGCGTAATGTTGATGTTGGAATCAATTGGGCAATCAGTAAAAGGGCTTAATTGTGTTGTCGTTGGAGCGAGTAATATTGTCGGCCGACCAATGGCAATGGAATTGTTGCTCCAGGGGGCAACTGTCACCGTATGTCATAAATTTACCAAAGATCTGCACCAACATGTCGCCAATGCTGATCTGGTTGTCGTTGGGGTCGGTATTCCGAATCTGGTCAAAGGTGATTGGATTAAGCCCGGTGCGATAGTTATTGATGTTGGTATGAATCGCCTCGACAATGGTAAGCTAACAGGCGTCGTTGATTTTGAAGTTTCAGTTCAAAGAGCAGGTTGGATAACGCCAGTTCCAGGCGGCGTTGGCCCGATGACAGTCGCAACACTAATGCATAATACTCTGATGGCGGCGGAAGAATTTCATTGAAACAAAAATGGGGGAGTTACTCACTAACTCCCCCATTTAATTTAGTCTGATTGACGGCCAATAA
>CBDUHU010000685.1:0-2395 GCA_965366725.1 uncultured Kangiellaceae bacterium | reverse complement strand
TCAATTCAAGCCAATATACCATTTAATTTCAACTCTCCCCTGACTGATTTTATCGAAGTTCTCAGTCCAGATCATCAAGGAAAAGTGGTCTATCAATTTTCCCTGGATAACGGTGGTAGCTGGATGTATTACGATGGAGCGACATGGGCTGTTACCGGACAGACCGATGGAAGCGAAGCAAATCTGGCAATCGATTTAGACGCTTCAGCTTTGGCTAACCTGGGTTCTGTTGGTAGTTTCATTTGGCGCGCTTACTTATTATCAGACGGGATGCAGAAGGTTGAAATCGATAAAATAATTGTTGCTAACCGGCAACCATAAATAAGATATAACACAGCTAAGTTTTGATAAAAATCCCGTCTTATACTTTAAGTATATCTACACGGCGGGATAATCATTTTCCGGCACTTGTCTGTTTATCCAGTTTTCTAGTTCAAGTTGTACACCAGGATCTGCACTTTTTGAATCAACAGGCTGCAAGAAGTATGTCTGACAAATCAACTGCGGAGTCGTTGCTGGAAAAGACTTTATCCGGCCAACACTCCACTATAAAGTGGCTTACTAACTTCATATAATCTGATGAATAATTAACGATCCAGAGGATTCAGTCGATTAAAATAATCGTTAATTGCCAAGGTGAATAATGATTTCTCTGGTTTGTCGAGCATGCCTGTGCTCCCAAAGAAATATCCCCTGCCAGGTTCCCAATAATAGCCGTTGATTATCAAATGGAATAGACAACTGAGTTGCGGTTAAACTTGCTTTGATATGAGCGGGCATATCATCTTTGCCTTCATAGATATGCGTATATAGCTTATCATCTTCAGGCACTAGTCTGTTCATCCAGTTTTCTAAATCATGCTGAGCACTGGGGTCGGCATTTTCCTGAATCAACAGACTACAGGAAGTATGCCTGACAAACAAACTACAGAGCCCTTGTTGGAACCTATCTTGCTCAGTTAACACAGCGTTAATGGTTTCGCTTATTTCATACAACCCCTGGCGATGTGTTTTAATTTTTATCGACTTTATCATCGGTTACGACTCAGTATTCATTTAATATTTTATCCGACCCATTCAAACCTTACTCTTGAGGTTACTCCACACAAAAGCGTGTAAGGAATAGTCTGTGCAAACTCAGCAATGGTTTCAACCGGCAATTCTTTGCCCCATAATATCGCTTTATCGCCAAGCGAAAATGAATCTGTCATGCCAAGATCAACCGTCAACATATCCATTGATACTTTCCCAACCAATGGGTAGGTGCAACCATTGATCCAGACAGGAGTACCCTCTGTTGCATGCCGCGGATAACCATCACCATAACCTATTGCGATTACCCCAATTCGGGTCGCCTTAGGTGCTTTCCAGGTTGCTCCGTAACCGACTCTATCACCTGCCTTTAATTCTCGAATTGCAAATAATTGGGACTGTAAAGTCATTGCCGGTAAAAGGTGGTGGGATAAACCATTATAACCGGGCATCGGTGAACATCCATAAAGCGCTATTCCGGGTCTGATCCAGTCAAAATGACTCTCTGGCCAGGCAATAATTGCGGCAGAATTTGCCATTGATTTTTGCCCTTTTAAGTCTCGACAAACACCTTTAAATAAGTTTATTTGTTGTTTATTCATCGGATCACTAATGACATCAGCGTTTGCTAAGTGAGACATCAAATTGATTTTTGCAACCATAGGACAATGCGTAAGTTGTTTATAAGCATTAACAAACTGCTCATCACAAAATCCAAGCCGATTCATACCTGAATCCAGCTTCAACCAAACAATTAATTGCTTTTGCTGAGCGGGTTGAACATAAGAAAGTAGATCATCAAGCTGGCTTTGCTGATGAATAACGATTTGTAAATCGAGTTTTACCGCTAGTTCCAGCTCTTCTCTACTAAAAAATCCTTCTAATAAAATAATTGGTTTGTCGATTTTAGATTCACGTAACTTAACCGCTTCATCCATACAGGCTACCGCAATAGCATCGGCACTTTCCAATGAAGCCGCCACCGGAATTATTCCATGGCCATATGCATCAGCCTTAACTACCGCCATAATTTTACAATCCGGCGCCAATTGTCTGATCATTAACAAGTTATGCTGAACCGCTTGCAGATCGATTATCGCTTTGGTCGAACGCATTTAAATTATATTACCTTAATATTCTTCATTATAGGATGCCAGGTTAGCAAACCGGTTAAAATGGCCCTGAAATGCCAATCGCGCCGTTCCAATAGGCCCGTTACGCTGCTTACCGATAATAACTTCTGCGGTTCCTTTATCTTCTGATTCCGGGTTATAAACCTCATCACGATAAACAAACATGATAATATCTGCATCCTGCTCAATCGCACCTGACTCCCTCAAATCAGACATCACAGGGCGTCTAT
>CBDUHU010000684.1:0-2397 GCA_965366725.1 uncultured Kangiellaceae bacterium | reverse complement strand
CCAATAGGTTTTTTCCTTTTTAGTAATATTGTAGAAAAATAAATCGATGATGAATAGCAAGTTAACTAAATAGACTAAAAACAAAAACCAGAAGTGATCCAGAGAATTTAATAGAAAGATACTTTATTAATCAGACATTCCACACACAGCAGCATGAAAGCAAATAATGAACAATGGGAAGGCTAGTCACTTACTATTAAATGCAACTAAACCAACCCATCATTGAAAGGACATTGAGAAAAACAGGATGTTCCTTACTCAAACCAAACTCAGGTTAACTCACTATTATAAAATACCTTCGTCTGAACCTTCCGCTATATCATCAAACAAGAACGTACTAAGATAACGCTCACCCGTATCAGGCAACATCGCTAAAATCGTCGAACCAGCGGGAGCAGTTTCAGCCACCTTTAATGCCGTCGCAAAAGTTGCGCCTGCCGAAACTCCACAAAAGATACCCTCTTTCTGAGCCAGTGCCAAAGCAGTATCCTTAGCAACATCATCATTAACAGGAATAACCTGATCAATCACATCACGGTTCAATACATCAGCAACAAAATCAGGCGTCCAACCTTGAATCTTATGAGGCGCCCACTCTTTACCCGACAACAAAGCAGCCCCTTCAGGCTCAGTACCAATAATCTGAATTTCAGGTCTGGCAACTTTTAAAACCTCACCAACACCAGTAATCGTTCCACCAGTGCCATAACCACTAACAAAATAATCCAGTGGCTCGCCAGCAAAATCCCGTAAAATCTCTGGAGCAGTCGTATTTCGGTGATATTCCGGATTTGCTTCATTTTCAAACTGCTGCGCTAAAAACCAACCATTTTTCTCCGCCAATTCCTCAGCAATTCGCACCATTCCAGTGCCTCTTTCAGCCGCAGGAGTCAACACAACTTTAGCACCCAAAGCACGCATCACTTTACGCCGCTCAATCGAAAATGTTTCAGTCATCACCGCAACAAAAGGATAACCTTTAGCTGCACAGACCATTGCTAACGCAATTCCAGTATTACCCGACGTCGCCTCAATCACAGTTTGACCAGGCTTCAACCGACCCTTTTGTTCTGCATCATTAATGATTGCATAAGCTAATCGATCCTTAACCGATGAAAGTGGGTTAAAAAACTCAGCTTTAACGTACATATTAATATTTTCAGGCGCTAATCGATTAATTTTTATTATCGGTGTATTACCAATAGTGCCCAATATCGAGTCATGTTTCATTCTTCTATTTCCTGTTTTTGCTTTATTAAAATTAAATCGCTAAAAGACTAATAACGCTGATTAGCTACCAGGGGTTGATTACAATCAATATCATTAATCAACTCCCCCTGCTTAAACCAACTTAATTCATTAGCCAGCTGTACAACTTCACCAACAACTATCAAAGCGGGTGTTTTCACCTGATAATAAGCCACCGCATCTGGCAAATTTCCAAGTTGTGTAACCACAACCCTTTGTTGGCTAGTCGTTCCCTGCTGAATGACCGCAACCGGCGTATCTGAGCAACGTCCGTTATTGATCAAAGAGCTAGCAATGAGCTGATTACTCATCAACCCCATATAAAATACCAGAGTTTGTCTACCTAACGCCAGACTTTGCCAATCAATATGATTATCATTTCCTTTTTCATGCGCAGTTACAAACCTCACTGACTGGGAATAATCTCTATGAGTTAATGGAATTCCAGCATAACTCGCACAACCCGAAGCAGCGGTTATTCCAGGTACTACCTCATATTCAATACCATACTGGTTCAAATATTCCAATTCCTCTCCGCCGCGCCCGAATATAAAGGGATCACCACCTTTTAAACGGATAACAGACAGCCCTTTGCGAGCATAATCAACCAACATAGAATTAGTTTCATTTTGACTAACTGAATGATTACCCGCACGCTTACCGACACAAATCAACTCTGCATCCTTTCTAATGCAATCCAATATTTCAGCGCTAACCAAAGCATCATAAAGTACCAGATCTGCTCGCTGTAATAATTTAAGCCCTTTTACTGTTAATAAATCAGCGCTACCCGGCCCTGCTCCAACCAGATAAACTTTACCTTGAGCCTTTCCCCTTTGCTGAAAGTCTCTCAACCAATCCGCAGGATCTTTAGCCAATAGATTGCTATCTTTAATCGCGCTATCGATAAACCATTCAGAAAACCGCCTCTTATCAAGAAAACTAGAGAATTTTTTTTTAGTCATCGGACGGAGTAACTTTAATTTATCTAATAACTTGCCAAGTGATTTTGGCAAAAGCCATTCTATTTTTTCTCTAATTGTTCGTGCCAACACCGGTGATATCCCAGAACTGGAGACAGCAATTAATAATGGAGAACGATCAATCACAGCGGGCATGATAAAGGTACTTAACTCCAGATTATCAACA
>CBDUHU010000683.1:0-2398 GCA_965366725.1 uncultured Kangiellaceae bacterium | reverse complement strand
TTATTTCGGCAGAAAACTGCTAAAAAACCTAAACAGATCACCCCATTAATGTATAAAGTGATTTCGCAGCATGGTGTACAAAGTGAGCAATGCCAACAGTTATTAACTGATATGGATACCCTAAGTTGGAGTATTACCTATCCATTGAGTGATGAGGAATACCAACAAAAATATGAATCGGACGTCACTGGTACAATGAAACGTCTATACCAACTGTTCGATTCTAATGATGCACTCAACGAATATGTTAAAGAATTCTTCTTTGATACCGAAGAACTTCATCGAAAAAAACTGGATGGTCAGCGAGTGCACTACGATGTGATGATCTGCGCAGATATTTTCGCAGATGAAACCTATGAAGACCAGTATGATGATTACCAACAACCCAGCTGGCAACAAGTCGAAGATAATACGCCTCAGTTTGATATTGAATCTCTTGAAGAAGGCGCCTGGTATCACTTAACTCATGACGGAATAACAACACGTAGTAAGTTATTACATATCAGTCATCTGACCGAACAACTTATTTTTATTAATCTATCCGGTGAATTGGTACTCAAAATTAGTTTCTCCGATTCTGATTACCTCACAAAAAATCTGAAATCAACCAGAGTTGATGAGAAAATTCAGTATAAACACGCCATAAAAGCACTTGTCAAAGAACTGGCAAGCCGACTTGATATACTAAAAACCCAGTTCCAGCACTTTGTTGCGAAACAGGCACAAGATGCAAAAGATCAAAAAATAGCCGAAGAAAAAGCGCGCAAGGCAATTCAAATTAAAATCGAAGAAGAAAAACGTCAACAGATTTTACTGCGACAAAAACAGGAAGAAGAAGCTCGCATTAAAGAAGAACAAATGGCTAAACAACGCTTTCATATTAAGGGAATTTATCGAAAACTACTCCCAGGAACAGTGGTAGCCTACAAAAATGATGCTGGAAAATGGACTGAAGCAACATTGTCTCTGATCTCAAAAACAACCCAACGGCATATTTTTTCAGATAATAGAGGAAATAAATTATTCGAACCGACAAAAGATGAAGTACTCGAACTAATCAATGAACAAAGAATAAAGATCGTTACCACGCCGCCTTCTTCGCAGACAGACCCACTCCAGTCGCTGGTTAAACAAAGACGTCAAAAATTAGGTAAAATGTAGCAACAACCCGGTCGACAATCATTGTCACTAACTGCTGTTTAACAAAATATCTCTTCAAATAGAATAAAGTCTGGCATTTATGGTGCCGATAACAAGCATACAACTACGCCAATCTACTAAAAAGTCAGCGAGAATTTATCAACTTTTAGCCAGCAGGCAATGAGTTGATTTAAAACCTGATAAGGATACCACTATGAGCAAGTTATCTGCTTCTATTATCAAGTGCATTACTTGTGTTCTAGCACTCCATTGCAATCTTGTTAAAGCGGAGGAAAGCTCTCATTCAAGCAGTTATAACCGTCTTACCCCAGAGCAAACTGCCAATTTAACTCACTTAAAATGGTCACCAATACCGCCATCAAAAAACTCTATTCAAATTCAACCAATCCAGAATTTCTCAGGGATCCCGCTCGAACACAGAACTGCCGAAGATGACTATTTTTATCATGGAAAGCTCCCTCTAATCATGAATAACCTGATTACCGATGCATTTTTAGCCAGTCATCGGTTTATACCAGTCAAAAAGCAGGCTGATTACAAAGCTAATATTATTTTGCAAAGCTATCGACTCCCTTATAGCTTTGCGCCTGATAACAACTGGACAGAAACACTCTATGACGATATCGGACGCTGGTTTGAATTCGAAAAAACAACGGTCATCAGAATGACCTTGCAATTAGTCAGTGGCATGCGCCAGATACGCACCTGGAACAGTAGCGTTGAAGTCTCTTTATCCAGTTGCTACCTCAATCGTTATCCGCAACCACTAACCTGGATGAATAACCGCGATAAAACGATCCGTCAATATCTATTAACGCCACCGGGACAGGCATTTTTAGCGGCAACCAATCATCTGTTACTGGCCGCAATTCACAGACTGAACCAACAATCTCAACTGGCAACCATTGAAGATAAATTGGGTGATGAAATACAACTATACAGCCCATCCATCAACTTTACCCGGGGAGAAAAACTTCAAGTTTACCTTGAGCAACCCGAAGGCTTATCGGCACATCCAGCTGGCGCAATACAGGTTATTCATGCACACAACAACTATGCCACCGCATATCCAGTTAGTTTACGTGCAGATCACCTTAAAAAAGGCGATAAGGTATCAATTGGACAGTTAGTTGGTTATGAAAATCCGAAATCTAAATTTGTTGCAGACAGGTATTGCGGTGAAGCACTAATGCTCACTGAAAATTAAGCCTCGCAATGCGATTAACCAGTAGAATTT
>CBDUHU010000682.1:0-2399 GCA_965366725.1 uncultured Kangiellaceae bacterium | reverse complement strand
ACTCAAATAATGAGAGCTATATATCGGATTTTTATGGTATTTCTGCTAAAATTGCGATGTTGTACCTGTAGTAAAATGCGTATTAGTATATTGATCGATAAGACTCAACTCATCAATAACCGATACTTGATTAAGAACTGTTAATTGAAGAAAGCCCTTATGTCACAAGAATTCTCTGAAAATATTGATGCCTTTGATCAATGGAAATCTGATATTAGTCGTTCGTTAAGCCGGTTCAGAATCTGGCTAAGACGTAACGATCTTTTTAACGAAGATATTGATGACCGCCTCTACAAACTTCAGGAGTCGCTTAAAAGCGAATATCTTACTCTCGCTTTTGTTGGTGAATTTTCAAGAGGAAAAACAGAACTAATCAATTCATTATTCTTCGCTGAATATGGACAAAGAATACTACCTTCCGAAGCCGGCAGAACAACCATGTGCCCAACAGAGATCTTTTATGATAGGAAGGAAGCACGCCCATATCTCAGATTGCTACCGATTGAAACCAGACTGGAAAGTACAACTCTGACTGAATATCGAAAGATCCCTTCTCTCTGGACTGAAGTTCCATTGATGACTGGCTCAGCGCAGGAAATGACTCTTGCGCTACATACTATCACTCAAACCAAAGAAGTCTCTCTGGAAGAAGCACTCAACCTTGGTTTCGAACAGGATATGCTGGAACAATGCGGTGACGATGAAAACATGGTAGAGATCCCTGCATGGCGTCACGCACGAGTGAGCTTCCCCCACGACCTGTTAAAACGTGGACTTTGCATTCTAGATACTCCCGGATTAAACGCGCTCGGTAGCGAGCCAGAATTAACTCTCAAATTATTACCCGAAGTTCAAGCAATTGTTTTCTTGCTTGGCGCAGATACGGGAGTAACAGCTTCTGATATGTCAATCTGGGAGCAATATATTCAGTCGCTGGAGATAGGCAATTCTCTTGGCTTATTTGCTGTACTGAATAAAATAGATACTCTCTGGGATGAGCTATCCAGTCGTAAAAAAGTGGACAAAGCGATTAAACGAATGGTCAATACCACAGCCCGTCAATTACAGATAGATAAATCCCAGGTCATACCTGTGTCCGCTCAAAAAGCGCTGGTCGCAAAAGTCAGATCCGATAAATCAATGTTGATTAAAAGTCAGATTACTGAATTAGAACACTTACTTTCAGCCAGCCTGTTGGAAAACAAAGAAACCATTGTCTGGGAATCTGTAGTACTGGAAGGTAAAAGGTTGATTGAAGAGGCACTTCAATTACTCAATAATAAAGCTGAAAAATTGCACGCCCAAAAAGAAGATTACATTGCTCTTACCGGCGATAACCGTGAGCAGGCTGACAAAATCATTGCTGCTAATAAGCGTGACCTGAAAGAATTTGAATTTCGCCTTACCGCAATTAGACCAAGCCAACGTTTGTTAGAACGCCAGACTCAGATTTTACTTTCTACAATTGGTCCGGGGGTTCTTTCAAAAGAAGTTGAAGTCACCTTAAATGAGCTGGTTAACAGTAAAACAACGGTCGGTTTGTTTCGACATATGCGACAATTTTTCGTCGCGATCAATACTATAATGAAAGAACTGACTCGTGAGGCTGAGTTAACTAACAAGATGGTTATTTCTCTTTACGATAAGTTTTCAGCTGACTTTGGCATGCAGTTATTTGAGCCTAAACTCTTTCCTGCAAGAAAACTAATGCGTGAACTGGAAGAACTCACCAAACACTCCAAACGTCTGAACAATAATATATTTACTACATTTACTGAGCACAGCATGGCGATCAAACGCTTTTTCTCAGGTACTGTAACCGAAGTGATGAGTTTCTTTAAGTCAACCCGTCAGGAATTAATCAGCTGGACTCAGGATGTCGTTACACCTCTTACTCAACAACTTAGAGTTCAACAAAAGCTAATCACAGAGCATCATGAGCAATTAAGTAACTTGCATAAGTCGAAATATAATCTTGAAGGTAAGCTCAACGCTCTTAATCAGTTAATTGAAGAAATTAATATGGAAACTCAAACAGCGGCTAATATAATTGCCTCGCTGGATGAGAAAAAACCAGATAAAGAGCCAGAAGAAAGTAATATTGTTAGAATATCCAGTGCAACTCGCTAGTTGCGCTGAGATACTTATAACCATATAACTTGTAAAAGCCACTTAACATACCACAATATTCTAAAGCTTTTTTTTGCTAACGGCTAAGAGTCCCAAAGGTCTAAACTTTAGTTGAGTGATGGCGATTTGAACCTCGGCTATTCCGTGGTCATTTAGTTTCGGTGGTAGTGCTAATACGAGACAAATAAAGGAGTTTATAATGATTACCCCAACAAAACATGCTCAACCTCTAATATCTCAGGCTAATCATCATAGAAATCCCAACTTTT
>CBDUHU010000681.1:0-2405 GCA_965366725.1 uncultured Kangiellaceae bacterium | reverse complement strand
TTCAAAATCAAGTTCATTATTGTCAACCGCTAGTAAGGCTAGATTGATCGGCTTATCATTACCTGCATAGAAGCTTTCTCCCCACACCAGATTTTCCAGTTCAATAGTTGCATAATCAGAATCAACCAGTGCCTGATTTGTTGCAGCATAGATCATTTCAAGGTAACTGGCATGCGGTAGAAGATATTGACTATCCTTCTTATTTCCCTTATTCACAACAGGCATCATGAAAAATTCTTTACCACTAAAACTAGACTGGTAGCTTTGCTGATTAAGATCTGATGTATTCTGATGAACTAACGGATGTAATACAGCTTTATTTGAGCCTGGGTAGCTAGCTATTGCAGAAGCACTCCTTACTGAACTCTCAATCCAGTAACGTTTTTGAGCAAATGGGTAAACAGGCAGGCCAATCCTGTTTGGCGTACCCTGTGGATATAACAGGTGCCAATCGAACTCCAATCCTTTAACCCATAAATCAACTACTTTGTGTAACTTCCTTGCACCAACCCACTGATTAATGATGGTATCCCTCATTTCATCATCCTGACTGATAATACTGAGTCCTTCCTTATTCCCTTTTACCTGTCCACGATAAAGATCATCATGCTGCTCACTATCAATAAACAACTTGAGTTGTTCACACAACTCATCAATTGAACTAACTAATAAACCTAATCGTTCCTCCATTGCCTGTCTACCTACTTGTAAGGTGTAAGCAATATCGATTAAATCCGGTTTTACCGGCGCTTGTAGAATAAACTGATGCAAATCCTGCGCCTTTTGTACTAACTGTTCTTCTGTTCTTGCAGAAACAGGTATTACTAATTTGCCGTTTTCTGAAATTGGATTTACCGAAGCCACAAAGCCTTTAGCAGCTGGCGCCTCGCTGATCACTATATGTGCGTTGGTTCCACTAAAACCAAATGAACTTATCGCAGCTTGCCTATCATGGTTGTTTTTTCTTCTCCACTGCTGTAATTGGGTATTGATATAGAAAGGACTATCAGTCAGATTAATATGCTCATTAACATTTTTAAAATTAATAGTCGGCGGTAACTGTTGGTGTTTTAATGCAAGTAACAGCTTAATAAAACCGGCAATTCCAGCTGCGGTTAAACAATGACCGATATTACTTTTTACTGAACCTAAAGCGCAATAATTCTGCTCTTGGGTGTACTGACTAAAAGATTTTTGTAACCCTTCGATCTCAATTGGGTCACCTAACTTTGTGCCGGTTCCATGTGCTTCAATTAGCTGAATTTCATCAGGATTTATTGCAAACCGATTATAGATCCCTTGTTGCAGGCTAGTTTGTGATTCAGCATTAGGAGCGGTAATACCATTTGTTTTTCCATCCTGATTTACTCCCCACCCTCGAATAACGCCTGCAATTTGATCTTTGTCTTTCAACGCATCTTTCAACCGCTTTAATAAAACAACACCGACCGCTTCTCCTGGAACAAAACCATTAGCTTTTTGGTCAAATGTAAAACATCGACCATCAGTTGAAAGCATTCCCGATTGCGCTGTTTTTATATGCATATCTGGCCCAGACATCACATAAACACCACCGGCAAGGGCTAATTCACTCGCACCAGAATTCAAACTATCGCATGCACTTGATATAGCTACCAGCGAAGAAGAACAAGCGGTATCGATGGATAAACAAGGACCTTGTAAGTTGAGAAAATAGGAAATTCTTGCAGCCAGAATTGATGTAGCATCCCCGGTAAAACCTTGCGCACTTAATTGCTGACTCCTGGATAAAAGATGATAGTCGCCATTTGCCACACCAACAAATACACCACACTTGCTCCCGGATAATGACTCTGCGTTATAGCCTGCATTTTCTATCCCATGCCAACATGCTTGCAGAAATAACCGCTGTTGAGGATCCATACTTTTTGCTTCTTTAGGCGATATATTAAAAAATAGTGGATCAAATTTATCATAACCGGAGAGAGCCCCCATCCATTGACAATTGGTTTTACCTTCGACGGCCTTACCTTCACTATAAAGATCATCGAGTGACCATCGCTCCTCTGGAATCTGAGTAATACAGTTCTTACCTTGCGAAATATTACTCCAGAATGTTTGCAGATCCTGTGCTTGTGGAAACTGGCCTGCCATACCAATAATCGCAACCGGATCAACCATTGAGTTATCCGCGACCACTGATATACGATTTGGCTCATGCTCATGGCGCCAGCTTTTAAGTTTTCTATAAACAGCTCTATGAGCAACTAGCTGTTCAGGTTGAGGTTTTGATACGGTTGTTTCGGCCTTAATTGATTCTACTTCAATTGTTTTCTCTACGGCCACCTGGGCGATGTTGTTTTTCTCCGCTTCCTGTTTGACATAGAGACTCAGCTTTTGCAATGACGGATAACTGTAAACTTTAG
>CBDUHU010000680.1:0-2411 GCA_965366725.1 uncultured Kangiellaceae bacterium | reverse complement strand
TTAGATATCAATCCAGGCAAGATAGCGGCAGTGTATCAGGGTGAGACATTGAGCTTTCAACAGCTCTACGACAAAAGCTATGCACTAGCTTTATATCTACAATCATTGGGTGTCAAGCCGGATAGTTTAGTTGGACTTTGTGTTGAAAGATCCCTGGAAACAATAGTAGGGATATTGGGAATCTTACAAGCTGGTGGTGCCTATGTTCCATTAGATCCAAACCTACCCAATGAAAGGTTGGCTTATATGTTAGTAGATAGCCAAACAGACATTTTACTGACTCAAGAAAAACTACAAAAGAGACTATCTGATATAATTACAGAGGATACTCGACTCATTACTCTAGACAAACAATGGTCCGAGATTGATAATAAAGCTACAGATTTAAAAGTTAAGCAAGTCAAATTACAGCAAGAAGTTAAAGCAAGTCATTTGGCTTATGTGATTTATACTTCGGGATCAACAGGTCAACCTAAAGGTGTAGAAGTTGAGCATTCAGGTGTTGTTGCTTTTCTGAGCAACCCGACCTATGTTGATATAACTAAGACGAACAAGGTAGCCAGCTTTTCCTCATTCGCCTTTGACGGCTTCGTATTCGATCTATTTTTAAGCTTATCTATTGGTTCTTCATTATATCTTTATAATTCCGATGATTACTTACAATCGACGCAATTTCAAAAGAACATACAACAAGATGAAATTGATACGTTTTTTGTAACTACCGCTTTATTTAATCAACTAGTAGGGAACGATAGTCTCCGAAATAGCAGTATAAAACAAATTTTATTCGGTGGTGAAAATTGCGATCTGAGCTATGTGGAGAAGTTTAAAAAAGACTATCCTGAGATCCGGTTAATGCATGTTTATGGACCGACTGAAACAATAGTTTATGCTTCATGTTGTGAATTAAACAATCAAACAAATATTGCACCTATCGGAACTGCGATTAATAACAATAAACTTGTAGTATTGAATTATATGCAGCAATTGACGCCAGTTGGTGGCATCGGTGAATTGTATATTGGCGGAGATAGTTTGGCTCGTGGTTATTTAAACCGCCCGGAATTAACAGCAGAACGATTTATAGCTAATCCTTATTACGATGAAAGTAAGCCTGATAGTTCAGCGCGATTGTATTGTACCGGTGATTTAGTACGTATCTTGCCTGACGGCAACTTGGTTTTTATCGGGCGGACTGATGCACAAGTAAAAGTTCGAGGTTATCGTATTGAGCTTGGTGAGATTGAAGCCTTGCTCAATCAATATCCAGAAATAAAGGACAGTGTTGTTATTGCCAAGGGAGCGGTGGGTAATAAACAACTGATTGGATATTATGTGGCCAGGGAAACAACGAAAAATCAGCTAATTGATTTGGCCAACGCTGAGCTTAAAAAATATCTTCAGCAAACTTTGCCAGAGTATATGCTCCCGGTAGCATTTGTAAGTATTGATACGATCCCACTGACACCCAATGGCAAAGTTGATCGCCGAGCTTTAGAACGCATAGACGTGAGTTTGGAATCAAGCAGAGTTTACCTGGCACCACGAAACGAGACAGAAAAGCAGCTGGTTGCTATCTGGGCTGAAGTATTAAAGCTAGACCCAGAAAAATTAGGCGTTAACGATAACTTTTTTGAACTAGGTGGACATTCGTTGCTAGTAACTCAGGTTATTTCTAAAATTAGCAGTCAATTAGAAGTAAAAGTTCCCTTAAAAGCATTGTTTAGTGCAAATACTTTAGCAGGAGTAGCTGAAGTTTGTCTGGCTATTAAAGCCCAACATGAAAAGCCGACGTTAAATACAAACCTCACTAACGTTGAATTTGAGGAAACTTTTTTATGACGATTTATGCACTGCTCAATGAATTGCATACTAAAGGAATAGAGCTGTCACAGGAAAATGGGCAGCTTAAATTGAAGGCTCCAAAAGGCGCTTTAACTGATGACATTCGAGAGCAACTTACAAGTAATAAACCTGATATAATTGCATTCTTACAAGAATTATCAGCAACAAACAAGATCGCTCCTATTTTTCCAGTTAGTCGAGCAGACGTGAATGGTCGTCCTATCGAATCATTCCCTTTAAGCTTTGCTCAGGAACGATTGTGGTTTATTGATCAACTAGAGCCTGATAGTGCAGGTTATAATATTCCTGCGGCTGTTACTATCAGCGGTGTGCTTGATGTTGACCATTTAGAACAAGCATTTAACCTGATGATTGTTCGCCATGAAAATCTGCGAACTATCTTCCCTTGCGACGAAGGCCAGGCTCGGCAAGTTATCCTTGATAGTTTGGACTTTAAACTTGAACAGATTGACTTGAGCCAAGACACAAGCAATGAAATCCGCCATCAGAAAACTCAACGGATCTGTCAAAAGGAAGCCACAACGCCCTTTGATTTAACTAAAGGA
>CBDUHU010000679.1:0-2412 GCA_965366725.1 uncultured Kangiellaceae bacterium | reverse complement strand
TTGATAAACAAAAACAACTGCAACCTGCTGGTTTAGCGGGAGATCTTTATATCGGCGGAGCTGGTGTCGCTAAAGGCTACTTGAATCAGGCGGAACTGACCCAACAGAAATTTATTGAAAACCCGTTTGGTTCGGGCAGGCTTTACCATACTGGCGACAAGGTTCTTTGGAATCTTAATGGTCAACTTGAATTCATTGGTCGTGCAGATGAACAGTTGAAGATAAGAGGTTTTAGAATTGAGCCGGGAGAGATTGAAAGTGCGCTACTTGACTTACCAACTATTAGTCAGGCTTGTGTTGTGGCGCGTGGTGATGAACAACAGAAACATCTGCTAGCTTATATATGTGGTGAAGGTGAATCAGATTTGATTCGTCGCAAGTTGAAAGAAGTATTACCTGACTATATGGTTCCTTCTGCAATTGTATTTATTGAAAAAATGCCAGTTAATGCTAATGGGAAACTTGATAAAAAAGCACTTCCGGAAGTCGATTTTTCCAGTCAGATAAAAGACCAATATATTGCTCCACAAAATTCAATAGAACATGAGCTGGTTAATGTCTGGCAAGCATTGTTAAAAGTTGAGAAAATTGGTGTTAGAGATAATTTTTTCTCTCTTGGCGGAGACTCAATTATGTCAATCCAGGCGGTCGCACGCTGTGCTAAAATTGGGTTGCATTACACTACACGATTGCTATTTGAACATCAGACAATCGAAGAGCTTGCTCCCTTTATCAGTTTAAAAACATCCCTCAAAGCACAACAACAGGCTTGTGAAGGTGAATATCAGCTGTTACCGGTACAGCAAGTATTTATTAATCGTGGACTTTCGCTTAACCATTATAACCAATCTGTTTTATTAGAGGTTCCTCAGGCATTTAATTTTGAGGAACTTGGTGATCTTCTACGAGTCATTATGCTACGCCATGACGGGTTACGCCTGCGTTTTTCTGAACAGGGAAGTCAGTTTGAAGTACTATCAGAGGAAATGCTGAATGGTGCAATTAGCCGGATATGCCTGGATGAGTTAACAGAAGAAGCTATTAGTGAGCAAGCTACTGTTATCCAACAGCGTCTTGATATAAATACTGGCCCGATTATGCAACTTTGTTTAATTGAGTCGCCAACAGAAAAGCGACTGCTCTGGGTGATTCATCATTTAGTGGTTGATGGAATTTCCTGGCGGATCTTAGTTGAAGATCTAATCACCATTTATACTCAGCTTGCTCAAAAACAGGAATTAAAACTAGCCGACAAAACCAGTTCATTACAACAATGGAGTGAATTCTTACACGATTATATAAATCAACCAGAATTACAGCAGCAGCTTGGCTACTGGCAACAACAGAATGACAATATTCTGGAACTACCGATTGATGGCAATCCAGTACTTGAAAATCAATGGGCAACTGAGTCAATCAAGCTATCTTTAGAACAAACCACAGAACTGCTATCAGAGGCAGGAAAAGCTTATCGATTGCAGATTAATGAACTATTGCTATCAGGGTTCCTGTTAGGCTTCAGCCAATGGCAGGGAAAAGCTCGCTTATCTTTATTGATGGAAGGCCATGGTCGTGAGCAACTTTCTGATGAACTTGATATCAGCCAGACTGTAGGCTGGTTTACTTCAAAGTTTCCGTTAACTCTAGACGCTGATGGAGCGTCGATTGAAGAATTGATTATGGCGGTTAAAGAACAATATCGTCAGATACCTCAAAATGGAATTGGCTATGGCATTTTAACCCAATTAGATAAACACAATGAACTGATCTGCAAATCACCGGATATTGTGTTTAATTATTTAGGGCAATTCGATCAGGTGGTTGATTCTAGTAGTCAGTTTGGCTTCGCCAAGGAATCGACTGGTGCTAATAGTGGGAGCGATTATGTACCCGCAGAGAAAATCAATTTTAACGGAATGGTCGTCGACGGTCAGCTTAGCTTTGATATGAATTACAATCGCGCTGCGTTAAGTGACTCATCGGCAGTTCATTTAACTGAACTGATCAAAAGTTCATTGCAACAGGTGATTTCACATTGTACAACCTCCGGGGTTGGTCGGTTAACGCCAACTGATTTTCCTTTAGCTAAACTAACCCAGCAAGAACTATCACTGATACAGGAGGATTATTCTATCAGTGATATTTATCCTGCAACCGGAATGCAAACCGGTCTACTCTATCATAGTGAACTTTCTTCGGAAGCTTATGTTAACCAAACTTTGTTAACATTAAATGAGCTGAATGTAGAGCTGTTTAAACAATCCTGGCAAACAGTTACTGAACGTTATGAAATTCTGAAAACAGCATTTGTAATTGCTGAGTCTGGATATCATCAACTGGTGGGTGATGGGCAGTTGGATTGGGACATCTTTGACATCATTATTGCAAAATATCGGATCATTTGTATTTTTA
>CBDUHU010000678.1:0-2432 GCA_965366725.1 uncultured Kangiellaceae bacterium | reverse complement strand
TCGCGTCTGCGTCAGTCAGTCCACTCACTATTGCCACTAACGGCAGCCAGGCATACGGTTCATACCCATAGAAGGATCATGAAGTCATTTGTTAAAAACTATCAACTTCATATGATAGCTGCGTCTCAACCAGGTATGGCTGGTGGTGAGTTTCTTAATTGTAAAAAAGAACAGTTACCTGAAATTAAAGCATTGGTTAAAAAAATCGATACTGAGCTATCAGATTTAGTTGAACTATCTGAAGCAGTGAAAGAACTCGACTTAATTCTCAGAGCGCATGATAAAGGAACATCAATTGAATATTTGTATGACAAAGTACCTGATGCATTAAAAGGTTTTGTCGAGATAGTGGTAGATATGGAACATAATCCTTCTTTCAGAATATTTGAAAATCTAATTTATCATAGTGACTTTTATAAAAAGGAGTTACAAACTGTTTCTTTTGGGCTGTTATCAAAAGTTGAAGAAAGACCATTTTGTTTCAGTACTCCCAGATTGGCTGATGAAAACCATATTCAATTAGATATTGACTTTAACTCACCAATGCTAGATGAACTGCTGGCTGCCAGAACAACGCCAATTACAACAAGCAGGGTTGATGCAATTTTTAATAGTTGTAATTTGAAAGGCGGTCTGGATTATCGTTTATTATTTACCGCTAAACCTCCAAAACGTTCACATCAAAAATCAGATTCTTCACTTAATGTTCAATATTTAGGCCATGCTGGTTTAATGATTGAAACCTCAAATACAAACTTACTTATCGATCCGATTATTGCAAGTCATGATGAAAAAATTGAAAATGATGTCTTCGGTTTTTCCCAGCTACCTGAGAAAATAGATTATATATTTCTAACTCATAGTCATCAGGATCATGCTTGTATTGAGAGCCTGTTACAGCTTAGACATAAAGTAGGTAGTGTTGTTGTTCCAAGAAACAACGCTGGAGCCATCGCTGACCCATCATTAAAGCTGATGCTTAAAATGCTCAAGTTTAATGTGATAGAACTTGATGAATTGGAGTCTGTGGATTTAGTTGATGGAAAAGGAGTTGCGCTTCCATTTCTTGGTGAACATGGTGATCTGAATATTTATTCGAAAGCAGCATGGCTTTTTGAAGTTGAAGGTCGCAGAATTTTTGCAGGCGCAGATACTTCAATTTTGGAAAAAAGTCTCTATCAAAAAATTCATTCGCTTTATGGCGATTTAGATATTCTAGCGATTGGTATGGAGTGTGTTGGCGCTCCTTACACCTGGATTTATGGCGCGTTATGTTCAACCCCTATACCACAAGACATTAAAAATAGTCGGAGACTTAATGGTTCAGATGCACAACAAGCTTTTGAACTAGTTAAGATATTTAACCCGAATAAAGTGTACTTGTATGCATTGGGGCTTGAGCCATGGTATAAGTACTTTATGGGAATAGAGTATGATGAAAGCTCCACTCAGATTGTTGAAAGTAAGAAGTTCATTTCAATGTGTGAAGAAATAGATATTCCTGCTGCATGCTTATATGGTAATGCGAAGCTAGACTATTAAGTAAAATAATTTCAAATTGTTAGAGAGAAAAGTGTAGCGATTTCTCTCTCTAATGGTGATGCTCTCTGGCCATTCCTATTAATATTTTTCGCGCACCTTTATAGGGATTACGGCCGTGGGTAAATAACATATTATCAAGTAATACCAGATCATTTTTTTCCCATGGAAAAGAAAATGTATATTGTTTGTAGACATCTCTAATGACTTCCAGAATTTCTTCATCAATACTGGTTCCATCAGCAAAATAGGTGTTTCTGGGTAACTGATTTTCGCCATACAGAGAAAGTAAATTATCTTTTACTTTACTTTCTAATGAAGAAACATGGAATAAGTGTGCCTGATTAAACCAGACTTTTTCATTGGTAACAGGGTGTACAGCAACTGCTGGGTTAGATTGTTTGGTACGTAGGGTATTCCCATCAACCCACTCAAAATCAATTTTGTTATTGTCACAGTATCGTTCCACTTCTTTCTTATCATTTGTCTGGAAAACTTCAGACCAGGGAAGATCAATATCAAGATAATTTCGCACATATAACACACCTTTTCGTTCAAACTCATCTCTAATTTCAGAAGGAATGTTTTGATATATCTTTCGACTATCCGCTAATGGAGTTTCACCACCAGATTCGGGAGGCATCATGCATAAAAGTCCAAGACGCATGGCCCATCGGTTTGAATAAGAATTTTCATTGTGTTGCGGAATAATCTCACTGGCTGGATATTCAGTAGCTGTGTAAATGTTACCTTTAAATTCTGTTCGTGGAGTAGAGCGGTAATTATAGTTAAGTAGCGAGCCTTCAAATAATTTCTCCAGGATATGGGAGAATTGTTTACTACTATGAATTTTTAACCCTCGAATTAACAATGCGCCATTGTTAGCGACCAGT
>CBDUHU010000677.1:0-2441 GCA_965366725.1 uncultured Kangiellaceae bacterium | reverse complement strand
TAGGTGGCTCAAACGCAATCTTCATGTTTATTTCTTTATGCGATATTCGGGCGAGAGAAACCCCCGAGGATAGGGAAAATACCCAGTCAGATCAACGAAAATAACCTTAAGTTACAATTAGACTATCAGAGAAAATAAGCAACGGGTATCGTAAAACCACTAAAAAACACTTGATATCTATCAATAACAGCGTATCTCCATACAAAAAACATGGGTTATATCTGGTTAACTTCTGTTAAAATATGCCCACTTGACTATTCACTGAACAACCCACAATCCCAAATGATTATCATTACCGAACCGGCTCAACAGCACTTTGGCAAGTTATTGTCTTCACAAGATGAAGGCACCAGTATTCGAGTGTTTGTCGTCAATCCAGGCACTCCTCATGCAGAATGCGGCGTGTCATACTGTCCTCTGGATGCAGTAGAAAAAGATGACTTAAAAATTGAATTTGACGATTTTAATGCCTATGTTGATGAGGAAAGCATTCCCTACCTGGAAGAAGCCGAAATTGACTATCAAACAGATGATATGGGCGGACAGCTAACTTTACGTGCGCCAAACGCAAAGGCAAGAAAAGTGCCGGATGATGCCCCGGCCATTGACCGAATTCGCTATTTATTAGAGTCTGAAATTAACCCTCAGTTCGCTAATCATGGCGGACAGGTATCCTTGGCAGACTTTACTGAAGACGGAGTTGTAGTGCTACAATTTGGTGGTGGTTGTCAGGGTTGTGGTATGGCCGACGTTACTTTGAAAGAAGGAATTGAAAAAACATTACTGGAAAAAATTCCTGAAGTGAAGGGAGTTAAAGATGTGACTGAACATCAGCTGGGTGATAATCCCTATTACTAGATTGTTAGTAATTTTAACTTTCAGACGAATCAATCGATACAACCCAATCAGGAATTCAAATAAGTAATACTTGAATTGCTGGTTGAGGTTTGCTCACTAAGTGTTTAGCATAGCGACATGCTCAATAAAAAATAACCATTCGAATTATTCAATTCATCACTGACAACCCGTTGCAGCTATGACATTACTCAAAGACACATTTAGAGCAATGGCACTCAATCCAAGGCGACAACTTAAGAAATTAGTCATCGGAACCTGTGGCGCCCTGTTGTGTATGTTGCTTTTAATCGCAACCAGTGAATATGAAGTTAACTGGTTATTCTACAGTTTATCTAGCATTCTGGTGCTATTTGTTCTTTATGCTATTCCCGGCTATATCGGTATCTGGATGTGGCGAATGCGCAAATTTTTTTTTGATTTGGACTAAAAACTAAAACAATGAAATGGTTGTCACTAATAGCAGTTTTACTTTTGGGCCTCTTATTTGTTGATTTTCCTGAGAACAACAATAATCAGGTATTCAAAGAGTTCTGGGAAACCGGCCATATTGTACTCTTTGCATTGCTTGTATTTTTATTATTTCAGTTTGATCACCTGCGTACTCAATCACCATTAAACCGTTTCTTAATCACCAGCTTCTTCTGTTTGATTATTGGTCTGGCAACAGAACTATTACAACTGCTCTTCGCCAGAAGTTTTGAATTAAAAGATATTTTCCACGACCTTATTGGTGGTTATATTGGCCTGATACTTGCTCAGCTAAAGACTGAAAAAAAACGTTCAAATATCATAGCAAACACCCTTATGTTATCTGCATTGTCGCTAGTGGGCGGCTACTCGTTGATCATTGCGACTATAAATCAATGGTATATTGAACAGAGCTTTCCTATATTGAGTAATTTTGAATCTCCCCTTGAACTTTCACGGTGGGAGAGCATCGAAGCTGAAATATCTCTGTCAAAATTGCACAAAAAGCAGGGGAAATACTCGATGAAAGTAGATTTTCTTCCCGGAAATGCGCCACGGGCACAACTGTTTAATTTTGTATCAGACTGGAGTGGACATCAATTTCTAAAATTCAGTATTTATAATAACGCACTGAAACCAGAGAAAGTCTCAATTAATATCTATGATCATCAATACCGCGATACAGGCTATCAATACAGTGATCGTTTTGTGTTAAATGCCACCATCAAAAAAGGCTGGAACGAATTTTCAATCCCGATAAAGAATATAAGAAAAGCACCGGCATTGCGTGATATGAGAATTGAATCAGTACTTTCTTTTGGTATCTGGATGCGCCACCTGAAAAAGCCGGTCAGTTTATATGTTGACGATATAAGGCTAACCCAATGATTAAGTATTCTCAATACTGCTATTCCGCTGACTATTTAGATCAGAACCGCAAGAATAGCAATATTGAATAACATTTATTATCCTGAATTCAGTTTACTTACTGTTCACAGGCCTGAATGTCTGGCACCAACTGGTAAATGCATCGGTTCCGCGGGTTTGCATCCACAACTTTCCGCGACCTTTAAACCGACATACAAATCCTTCTCCGGAGAAAAATAAAGACTTAT
>CBDUHU010000676.1:0-2447 GCA_965366725.1 uncultured Kangiellaceae bacterium | reverse complement strand
CACTTCTTTCCGCAGCTGAATCAGACAACTCAAAGGCTTGCTCCACTTTTAACTTGGGTAATCCTTCAATCTCTAACACTCTGCCGGAAAAGATGTTCTTTTTACCTTCCTTCTCAACGGTTAGAAGACCTTGCTGAATAGCAGCATATGGAATAGCGTTAACCAGGTCTCGCAAAGTAACCCCCGGCTGCATATCACCTTTAAAACGAACCAGTACCGATTCTGGCATATCTAAAGGCATCACACCGGTTGCCGCAGCAAATGCAACTAAACCAGAGCCTGCCGGGAAAGAAATACCAATAGGGAAACGTGTATGGGAGTCGCCACCGGTTCCTACCGTATCAGGTAATAACATGCGGTTTAACCAACTATGAATAATTCCATCACCCGGACGTAGAGATACACCACCACGATTCATAATAAAGTCCGGTAGAGTATTCTGGGTATTAATATCAATTGGTTTTGGATAAGCAGCTGTATGACAAAACGATTGCATGGTTAAATCAGCGGAAAAGCCCAGACATGCCAGATCTTTAAGTTCGTCACGTGTCATTGGTCCAGTTGTATCCTGCGAACCAACGGTGGTCATTGTCGGTTCACAATATTGACCTGGACGAACCCCTTCCAGTCCACAAGCTTTACCAACCATTTTTTGAGCCAGAGAATAACCTTTACCAGTATTCTCTATCTCTGCTGGTTGACGGAAAAAATCAGCGGCATCAAGCTCCAGAAAATCTCTCGCTTTTGCGGTTAAACCTCGTCCGATAATAAGTGGAATACGTCCACCAGCCTGTACTTCGTCCAGCAAAACTTGCGTCTTGACAGTAAACTCAGCAACTATCTCGCCTTCTTTTTCTATTTTCCCGGCGTAAGGATAGATATCAATAACATCACCCATTTCTAGAGCAGATACATCAACTTCAACAGGCAATGCTCCTGCATCTTCCATAGTATTAAAGAATATTGGTGCTATTTTACCGCCAAGACAAAAGCCGCCATCCCTTTTATTAGGGATATGAGGAATATCATCACCCATTAACCATAAAACTGAATTCGTTGCAGACTTACGAGAGGATCCCGTACCGACAACATCCCCAACATAGGCAACTGGATGCCCTTTCTTTTTCAGTGTTTCGATAACTTCTAATGGGTTGCCCTGCAAACCTTCACGTGGATTTTTTAACATTGCCAGTGAATGTAATGGTATATCTGGTCGTGACCAAGCATCCTGTGCAGGAGATAAGTCATCAGTATTGGTTTCACCAGGCACCTTAAATACTGTCAGAGTAATTTTCTCAGCTAGTGGATCTTTTGATTTAAACCATTCAGCATCAGCCCAGCTTTGAATGACTGCTTTAGCATTTTGATTACCAGCTTTTGCTTTATCAGCAACATCATGAAATGCATCAAACATCAATAAAGTATGCTTAAGCTGAGTTGCAGCCAATTCGCCTAGCTGACTATCTTCAAGTAAATCAACCAGGGTGGCTATATTATAACCGCCCAGCATGGTGCCAAGTAATTGAACGGCAGTTTCTTTATCAACAATTGGTGAAGACTCGTCACCTTGTGCGATAGCTGTTAGAAAACCAGCCTTTACGTAGGCAGCTTCGTCAACCCCTGCAGGAATGCGATTAGCAAGTAGATCTTTTAAAAACTCTTCTTCTCCGGCAGGTGGCGATTTAATTAGCTCAACTAAATCGGCAACCTGGGCGGCAGATAGTGGTTTGGGTACGATGCCCTGCTCGGCTCTTTCTTTGACATGTTCACGGTATGCTTGTAACACTCTTTAGATCCTCAATTTCGATTATATTAATCCGTTTTACGATATTACAAATCGAGAACTTCCAACAGGAAGAAACCGAATTGACGCAAAATATTAGAGTTAAGATAGTTCAGGTGGTGCGAATTATACAGGTATTTAATCAAAGAATAAATCCGCCAGCCCCCCAGATAGTATCAAATTTAGTGAATTATGCTGATTAGACTTTTGTCCGATACAGGTCAACAATTAATCTATTAATATCATTGGAAGAACTAGCCAATAATTCCGTTTCGACAGAGAACCTTAAATATTCTGCCTGCTGTTCTTCCAAGTTTTTCGACCTCACCTAACTTGGGGACAATACCTTGATTAAGTTTCTGTTGCCATTCGCATAACTCTGTATCTAAAAACTCCACCAGTTTTTTAGAACATCCCTGACAAGGCCCGATGCAAATGCTTGATTCTGGTGCGCTAAATGGAATATTGCGGCGAACTTCACGTATCAATAATAACATAGCTGTCACTGTATCTGGCTTTTTCATAATTGCGCAATTTGCTCAAATCGTCGATTATAGCCGTTATCAAATAGCATTATCTGATCTATGACAAAATCTAAGCGGTAAAATGACTAAGCCAAAAACTAATGGTCGTCACATCTGGTCAGCTGGTAATACTTGTCGTA
>CBDUHU010000675.1:0-2454 GCA_965366725.1 uncultured Kangiellaceae bacterium | reverse complement strand
GCCTGATACTCGCCTTGCTTTTTGGTATGGGATTTATTGGCTTATATTTAGCGGTTGGACCTGGCCTCCCTGAAGTAGAATCAATCCGTAAAATACGACTACAAACACCGATGCGCGTATATTCCAAAGATCATCAACTGATCGCTGAATTTGGTGAAACTCGCAGAATACCTATTACTTTAGACCAAGTTCCCGAGAATTTCATTAATGCTTTACTATCAACAGAAGATCAGCGTTTTTATGAACACTCCGGAGTTGATTTATTGGGTGTATTAAGAGCCTTCGCTAACTTAGCCATCACTCGCACTAAGAGCCAGGGAGCAAGTACCATCACAATGTTGGTAGCCCGCAACTACTATCTGTCACGGGCAAAACGATTTTCACGAAAAATTACAGAGATGTTCCTTGCCTGGAAAATAGAGTCAGAACTTGAAAAAGATGAAATATTGGAATTGTTTCTCAATAAAATTCATTTTAGTCATCATGCCTATGGGTTAGGCGCAGCATCACAAATCTACTACGGAACAACTCTTGATAAATTAAGCCTGGCAAAGTTGGCTACTTTGGCAGGCATCCCTAAAGGGGAATCTGAATATAACCCTATTTCAAACCCGACCAAAGCCCGGGCGCGCAGAGCCCATGTATTGGGCAGAATGTTAACCGAAAAACATATTACTCAAGAAGAATACAATCAGGCAATTGCCGAACCAATAGAAACCCAAAAGCATGGTGTCTGGAGTACTGTTGATGCTCCCTACCTTGCAGAGATGGTTCGCACCGAAATAATCCGACGATTTGGCATCGATGCAGCATATAATGATGGATTAAGAATATATACCACTCTGGATCCAACTCTCCAGGGCTTTGCTCAACAGGCATTAATTGATGGTCTTGAAGAATATGATCGACGCCATGGTTACCGCGGCCCTGAAGCACAACATAATATAACAATAGACCCGGACACAGACTTAACAGACACAGACTTAATTGAACAACAACTAAAAAAAGTTCCTCGAATAGGTCATCTACTTAGCGCAATTGTAACTGAGGTTGATGATGAACAAGGTATTGCATATATCCAGCTCAAGGACAAAAAATCAGGCCTGCTCAAACTGAAAGATATCAAATGGGCAAGAAGCTATGTTGATGAAAACTATCGTGGTAAAGCCATTAAAAAGGTTTCACAAGTTGTCACCGCTGGAGATCAGATAAGAGTAAAAGAACAAAAAAATAACACCGATGAGCCCACTTCGTATCTGCTTGCACAAGTTCCCGAAGCAACCGCTGGTTTTGTCGCACTTGCCCCAGATAATGGCGCGATTGAAGCGCTGGTAGGAGGCTATGATAGCAGGCTAAAGAAATTCAACATGGTCACTCAGGCTAGTCGGCAACTAGGTAGTAATATTAAGCCATTTATTTATTCCGCGGCATTTGCCAAACAGTACACCCCAGCTTCAATAATTAATGACATGCCAATCGTTGAAGCTGATATAACAGCTGAAAATATCTGGCGCCCTAAAAATGATGGCGATAACTATCTTGGACCAACCAGCTTGCGAACTGGACTGAGGCGTTCCAGAAATACGGTATCAATAAGACTAATCAGGGAAATTGGCCCTCAATACGCTAAATCCTATCTGGAAAATATCGGTTTCCCAGGCGATAAAATGCCGCCTTATCTGTCACTTGCGCTAGGCTCAGCATCATTTACTCCATTAGAAGTGGCAACAGGTTATGCGGTACTGGCAAATGGTGGATATCAGGTTGAACCCTGGTTCATTGACAGAGTAGAAGACGGAAATGGACGAATATTACAACAACACCAACCATTGCAGGTATGTCGGGAGTGTGAAGCGATCATTAAGCAACGTGCCTCAGAAAAGAGTGCACAGGAAGCAATCTCGAACACCGCAGTCGCTGATGAAGAAAATACGCCTGTGGATTTATTGATAACAGAACAGCAGAACGAATTAGCTGGCGTAATATCTACAGCTGAATTTAGAAACCTGCCGATTCTACCTGTTCAGGAAGAGCTAATTGCACCAAGGGTTATTGACGAAAGAATACGTTATTTGATCAACGATATTCTTAAGGATGTAATCCACAAGGGAACCGCCACTCCGACACTCCAAAATTCAAGAAGTAATTTGCTAAGAAGAAATGACATTGCTGGTAAGACTGGCACAACAAATGATGCAAAAGATGCCTGGTTTAGTGGCTATAATAACCGACATGTTGCAACAACATGGGTTGGTTTTGAAGATCATAATAAAAAATTAGGCGTCAGAGAGTTTGGTGGCCGGGCGGCACTTCCAATATGGCAGAAGTTTATGGAAAAAGCGCTAAAGGGAATGCGGCAACTTGATCATCCCAGACCACAAGGCATAGTTTCGGTAAAAATTGATCAGGAAACAGGATTGCTGGCAAGTCTGCAAACTAAAAAACCTATATTTG
>CBDUHU010000674.1:0-2459 GCA_965366725.1 uncultured Kangiellaceae bacterium | reverse complement strand
GCTCAGGTTATGAGTCGGATCCTGTTACGACTTAAGGCTTTTAGTTTATCTTCAAGTATTATTCTTAATGTGAATGTGCCTGATGTAGAATTGAGTGAATTGAAGGGCTATCGACTTACTCGTCTGGGTTGTCGTCATCGAGCTGATACGGTAGTCAAATCTAGCGATCCGACAGGACAGGATATCTATTGGTTAGGGCCGCCAAGTGAGCCACAGGATGTCGGAGAAGGGACTGATTTTGATGCGGTGTCTCAGGGGTATGTATCTGTCACTCCGCTGGTGGTGGACTTTACTGCATTTCAAAGTTTTAGTTCAGTGAACGAGTGGATATCAAAGCTGTAAAATGGAAAATATTAAAACAATAATAATAAAACAAAGGCAATCGTATGAATAAGAATCTCGCTGGTATAGGTATGACTTCGCAACGAACCAGATCACGCCTGATCCAACGGCTCAGAGATAAAGGAATTGTGGAAAATAATGTACTATCGGTAATGGAGAAGTTACCGCGGCATATCTTTGTTGATGAGGCCCTGGCACACAGAGCTTATGAAGATACTTCATTGCCCATTGGTATGAGTCAGACTATTTCGCAGCCCTATATTGTTGCCAGAATGACTGAACTACTAGTAATGAGTGGTAAAATGGACAAAGTACTTGAAATCGGTACCGGGTGTGGATATCAAACTAGTGTGTTGGCGGGAGTTGCGGATCAAGTTTTTACTATTGAGAGAATTCAGGCTCTGCAAAAACAGGCTGTAGAAAGATTTAAGTTGTTAGGACTAAATAATATTACCTATCGACATGGAGATGGTTTTCAAGGTTGGAATACGCAGCAGCCATTTGATGGAATAATAGTAACCGCTGCACCCGATCAGGTGCCACAGGCTCTGATTGCTCAACTTTCCCCAGACGGTCGAATGGTAATACCTGTGACTATGGCTGATGGTAGTCAACAACTTCATTTGTTAGAGAAAACAGATGAAGGGATTTCATCAATGACTGTAGAAGAAGTAAAATTTGTTCCATTATTAACGGGTATTATTGGATGAAGCTATTTTCAAGAATGTATGAAAGCTCACTAAAGTGGGCAAAGCACAAACATGCAGCTTATTATCTTGGAGCAATGAGTTTCTTTGAGTCGATTGTTTTTCCTATTCCAGTTGATGTGATGTTGGCTCCGATGTGTCTGGCACGTCTTGATAAAGCTTGGTATTACGCTTTTGTGGCCACAATAACGAGTGTTCTGGGGGGCGTTTTTGGCTATTTTTTAGGGGCATATCTTGGTCAGGAAGTTGTTGAACCCTTGCTTATTGAACTTGGGATGGGGGAATCCTTTAGTACCACACAGCAGTGGTTTAGTGAATATGGTCCCTATATTGTCTTTATTGCAGGTTTTGCACCCATTCCATATAAGGTTTTTACGCTGAGCGCTGGCGCCTTGAGTGTTAATGTATTAGGAGATTTGACGCCATTTATAATTGCTTCCTGTATTGGCCGGGCAGGCCGGTTTTATCTGGTTGCCGGACTAATGAAATTGGGCGGTGAAAAAATGGAAAGCAAACTTCGAGAGATTGTAGATTATTTAGGATGGGGATTATTGATAGTTGCTATTTTTGCTTATTTACTGTACAAATATATGTAACGCTTAATTAAAACAAAGATTTAACACGATTAATTAAATACGTTTTTGAGATATTTTTTAATTGAATCAAACACTTTGTTTAAATTGAGTATCGTCTTTGATATCCGGTTGGTAGTAAAACAAGCTAACCTGCTAGTGTTTTTTAATTGTGAAGCGGGCATCTGAGAGTCTATAAGTGAAAAAAATGGAACAATGTTACAAATTCACTTTATCAATGGCAGCTGCCAGTTTTCTGTTTGGCTGTTCACATCATGCTCCGGCGCCTGTTTACGATGCTTCAGCTAGCCAGTTCAGGCAAGTATCGCAGTCACATAAAAGCAATACTCAAAGTCTAGATTCTATATATATTGTTAAACCGGGTGATACCTTGTTTTCCATCGCATGGCAATATGCGCTTGATTATCATCAATTGGCTAAAATTAACCAGTTATCAAGTAATATTATTTATCCGGGACAGAAACTAAAGTTATATAACAAAACCAATGGTTCTTATTTTAGTGCTGAGTCTTTGCTCATGGCACTCAATCGAGAGGTATTGGGAGAAACTGACAAACAAAATAAAATTAAGGGGAAAACTAGAAGAAACCAAATAAAAAAAATAACAAATAAGAAAACCACCAACCGTGTTGCGACAAAAAGTCGAACTCAACATCGTTACAAAACAGCTTCATTAGATCGTAAGAAACAAAATAGTAAAAACAGGTTTAATTGGATTTGGCCTGCAAATGGAAATATTCTCGCTCGTTTTTCTACAAAGTCTAATGCCAGTCGTGGACTTGATATCGCTGGTAAAAAAGGACAACCGGTCAGGGCA
>CBDUHU010000673.1:0-2464 GCA_965366725.1 uncultured Kangiellaceae bacterium | reverse complement strand
ATACCATGCGCATCAATTACCGTTTGACCAAGATAAACATCGTGAAAACTTCCCTTATTAATCAGGAACTTATGACCGAACTGGTGGCTGTCAATAGCAAGAATGTCAGCGACAAGGCGTCTCTCAACTGCTTTATATTCACTACCAAGCAAACTGTTAAGACGGGCATTTTCTGATTGAAGAGCAACATATTTAAGCAGTTGAGCTTTCAGTATCAGTCTCTCATCTTTGAGTCGCGCATTTTCACGCCTTAGTTGACTGCGAGTCATCAGTTTATCACCGCTCCAGGCAAAAAAATCACCAGGCATATCAGCAAGAAAAACGATCGGTGTAATAAATGCCGCAATCGCACTTCTCAATCCACTAAGATGTTGTTGATGATGATCAACAAACATCAGTCCACTCGAAAGCACTACTGCAATAAACAATCTTGTGGTGTGAGAAGGACCTTCTGAAAACAGCGTTTTAATGACTTTAACCTTATATCAATACCCTATCAATTTGGGTAGCTATTTGAACGGATAACTATCTGAATTTGTGCAAGTTTTGCTATTTTATCCCAGTCAAGAAGGAATATCCAACGAAACTAATGAGTTAACCCGGTTGATTTATTCCATTACAAACACGGTTACCAGCCTAAAATGAGTTATTCCTGCTCAATAATAACCTGCGCAATCGCATAATTACGCTCATCACTAATACTCAGGTGAAGTTTGCTCGCACCGGACTGTTCAAACTTGATACGTGTTTTTCCATGTAGAAATAGAATTGGCTTACCAAAATCATCGTTACGAACTTCTATATCCGGTAAGGTGACACCATGGGCAATACCAGTCCCCAGTGCTTTAGCAAAAGCTTCTTTTGCAGCAAAACGTTTAGCAACATAACGAGCTTTAAAGCGGTGTTGATCAAATATTTTTTTTTCTTCCGGATGCAAAATTTTATTGGCAAATGCATCCTTATATTTTTCCAGTGACGCCTCTATTCTTTCTATTTCACAAAGATCTATACCAATTCCTATAATACTCATTAACGCGCTTCCATCATTAATGATTTCATATCTGCCACAGCTTTTGCCAAACCGCTAAACACCGATTGAGCAATGATAGAATGACCAATGTTCAATTCATATATCTCAGCTATCGCAGCAATCGGTCTTACGTTATGGTAATGCAAACCGTGGCCTGCATTAACCATTAAACCAAGCTCGCGGGCTATTTTCACGCCTTCGCGTATCTGTTGGTAATGTGTGTCACTTTCTTGTTGATTAGTCGCATCTGCATAATGACCAGTATGAATTTCAATAAAAGGCGCTTCAACTTTAGCGGCAGCTTCAATCTGCCGAGGATCAGCATCAATAAAAAGTGAAACTTTAATTTCAGAGTTAGCCAGTTCGTGACAAGCTCGTTTAACCTTTTCATAATTACCGCACACATCAAGTCCACCTTCAGTAGTCAGTTCCTCTCGCTTTTCAGGCACAAGACATACAAATTCAGGTGAAATTCTCTTAGCAATTGCCAACATTTCGTCGGTTACTGCCATTTCCAGATTAAGACGTGAGTTAATACATTCACTAATAAGTTCTACATCTCTGTCCTGAATATGACGACGGTCTTCTCTCAAATGTATAGTAATTCCATCGGCCCCGGCTTGTTCAGCGACCAGTGCAGCCTGGACAACTTGTGGATAATTAACCCCTCTGGCTTGACGTAAAGTCGCCACATGATCGACATTGACGCCCAGTAATATTGGTTGATTCTGGCTCATCAGCATTTCCTCGAATAGATTGATTGAACTTATTTTCTAAGGCTCATATGTTGCCATAATTTGCGGCTCTGTAAAGGCTTATTACCAATAACCTCTTGTAATAAACCGCGCGTGATCCGCTGGCATAGTTTGTTATACTTCGGCTGATAATTTCCTGATGCTAAGGACAAGATAACTTCTCCTGCATAGGTATCTTTATCGATATCAAATTTATTGCCGCTATTGTTCTGCTCATTAGAGTAATCAGACTTGAGCATTTTAAACCCTGACTGATTGATATATTGGTAGTGCTGCTCCGGCACAATAGGATTATGTTCTATATCTGTTAGCCAGTCGGGCGCTATTCCAAGGGCGGTTAATAGACAAACCTCGAAGTTTCTTAATAAAGCAGAAATGTCGTTGCCATCTTCAGCCTTATTCAAATAATGGATAAATTCTGCATAATGGAGAAACAGAGCAGGATAGTCTAACCTCTCGGGTAAGGCACGGATTAGTAACTCATTAGCATAATAGCCACAAGCTAGTTTATTACCGGTTAAACCAAAACCGACGGAAGAGTGATTATCGGTTAATGTATCGCAGTGAATTAGTGTTTTTAACTCACTGTTACCCGTGTATTCAATGCTAAGTTGTTGGAAAGGTTGTAACATTGCCCTTCGAGCCTGGGAGCGCTTTCCTTTAATGCCTTTAGCAATAA
>CBDUHU010000672.1:0-2478 GCA_965366725.1 uncultured Kangiellaceae bacterium | reverse complement strand
ATCCTGAAAAGTTGACTAAAGCAATTAAACAGGCAACCGGACTAAAAGATAAACAAATTGACTCAATGCTCAACGGCATTGAATGGCAAACACTTTCACAAAATGCTGAGAAATGGTACGGCATTAGCCAGTCCTCGGGTATTGCCTCCGAAGCACTGGTTGATACCATTGAAGCTGCTGTTGATATCCTGATTGACTATGGCACACTGGATCAAAACCCGGTACCAAACCGCGACCCCTATCGACTGACCAATAGCAGTTATATTGACCATTTGTTTAAAAACCTGATGGCCAGTAGCGGGTTTGGCACAAAATCCAGTAAAACAGAACAAAGCTTCAGTTCACTAACTGATGTTCAATGGTCGAAACAGAAAGAAATTGGCACTTTAAAAGTACGCCCAATAGTGTTTGCCAGTGGCTCTGACTCATTAACATTAGAAGGTAAACTACAACTGGATTTAGCTACCAACAATCTCAAGCATTACCCGGCATTTCGCGTTGAAATTCGAGGCCACACAGGGCTGAGGGGTGATCAATCAGCCAATACACTGCTATCACAAGAACGAGCCGATGCTGTCGCTCGATATCTGGAAATTACCCACGATATAGATAGTGCAAGAATCAGAGCAGTAGGCTTTGGTGGTCAACAACCGCTTAAGAGAGAGGCAAATGAATCCAATAGAGCCTATAACTATCGTCTACCTCGAGTTGAACTGGTTCTTATGGGAGAAGATTTTTAATCGTGATTGAAACTCAACAAAAGTTTTCCAAAAAAACTATTAAAAAAGCTGTACTTAAAGACTCAGTGCAAAGTCCTGTAACCATTTACCCGGCAGTATTGGGCGCTTTGGGAGCAATATCAATTGCCGCATTCGGGATTACCGCTACGACTATTGGTATTGCAGTTGGAGGCATCGCGCTAGCTTTTGGCGGCTGGCTATTTGAGTATCTTGGTCGCCATCAGCAATACTCACTGGCCTATTTAAAAAGGCTACATAAACAGATGCAGCAAGAACGCGAGCAAAAATTGGCCCAGATAAAGAGCGAACTGGAGTCAATAAAAGCACCTGCGGCAATTAACCAGCTACAACTGTTTATGAGCAAATTCGATAACTTTAAAGATATTCTTGAACGCAAATTTAGCCCACAGGAACTTACCTACGGCCGTTATCTGGGCATTGCGGAGCAGGTATTTCTGGCAGGACTAGACAACCTCGATAGTTATTATCTGGCGATCAAGTCAGTCAGTGCGGTTGATATTGACAATTTACAGCAAAAAATAAGACATGCAGATGAGCACCATCAATCGGTTGAAATAGATGCGCTAAAGAAACGTTTAGTCATTTATCAACAACAATTAAAGAAAGTTGAAGAACTCAAGCAGCAAAACGAAATAGCCCTGACTGAGTTAGATCATGTCACCACCAAATTGGCAAATGTACAAACCCAAAAAGGCATGGCTGATATCGATATGGATCTGGCAATGGAAGAGCTAAGCAGAATGGCTCATCGGGCTGAAAAATATAAACACTCTTAAGATTAAGGAGATTAATCAATGGTAACAACGACTCAGAGCGAAGATAAGCAGCTGCTCACGCTGGATCCCGAGGGGATAAAAAAAGAAGTCATCACATCCCAGGCTGAAAGTCAGCTTGATCAGGAAACAGAACTTCAGGCCGATGCTGCGATTAATAAATTATTAGCACTGGATCCTTCACAGGTTGAAGACAAACAACATGGTGTTGCGGCAGTAGAAAATATGGGCGCTGAGCTACAGAAAATGTCTGCTCGCCGATCAAACATGCTGAAACAGACAATCAGTACCCTGGCCAAGACTGGTGACGATGGTGGCCCGGTAGCCAAATCACTGGTTGACTTACAGTTAAAAGTTGAAGAACTAGACCCACATAAATTTGAATTTACCACCAACTTCTTGCGGCGCCTGTTAACCTTACTGCCTGGAATAGGCACTCCATTAAGCCGTTACTTTGCTCAATATCAGAGTGCAGAAACCGTTATCGCCAATATTGTTGCCAGCCTTGAAAAAGGTAAAGATCAGCTAAAAAGAGACAATATTACATTAGCGGACGATCAAGCTCATTTCCATCAACTAGCCGAGCATCTGAAAAAAACAATCACTTATGCTCAATTAATTGATAAGAAATTAACAGACAAAATTGAAATGGAATTAACAGCGGACGATCCGCGAAGTGCTTTTCTCAAGGAAGAAGTACTGTTCCCATTGCGTCAGAGAATCGTTGACTTACAACAACAGTTGGCAGTTTCGCAACAGGGTGAGTTAACCATTGAAGTGGTCAAGCGTAATAACAAAGAGTTGATTCGAGGGGTTAATAGAGCGCTTAATGTGACAGTCAACGCGCTGCAAATAGCGGTTACTCTTGCATTAGCACTAGCTAATCAGAAAATTGTTTTGGAAAAAATTGAAGCTATCAACACCACAACCAATGATTTAATTGC
>CBDUHU010000671.1:0-2478 GCA_965366725.1 uncultured Kangiellaceae bacterium | reverse complement strand
TGAAGCCGATGAGTATGATACGGCGTTCTTTGATAAGCGCTCCAAGTTTCTCCATTATCGTGCGCGTACCTGCGTACTCAATAATCTTGAATTCGATCACGCTGATATTTTTGATAATTTACAAGCAATTGAAACTCAGTTTCACCATTTAGTGCGAACAGTTCCGCAAAATGGTTTGTTGATCCGACCGCTAGTGTCAAGCGCTATCGACAGAGTGATTGAGCGAGGTTGTTGGACGCCAGTTCAATCAACTTCAACTGCCGCTAAGAATGCACCAGATACAGAGTGGTATGCCAGCAAAACAAAAAGTGACGGTAGTCAGTTTGAAGTATTTTACCGGGGGAAAAGTGCTGGAGTTGTTACTTGGGAACTAATTGGCGAGCATAACATTAATAATGGATTAGCAGCTATTGCAGCAGCGCATCATGTCGGAGTGAGTGTTGAAGATGCAATTAATGGACTGGCAGAATTTAAAAATGTAAAACGCCGAATGGAACTTAAAGCCTGTATTAATAATATCAATGTTTATGATGATTTTGCTCATCACCCAACGGCAATTAAAACAACATTGGACGGCTTGCGTGAAAAGGTTGGAAAGTCAAAAATAATAGCAGTGGTTGATCCTCGTTCAAATACAATGAAGATGGGGGTACATAAAGGTAAACTTCTTGCTGCCGTTAGTGCCGCTGATCATACTATCTTTCATTGGCCGGAGAGTATTTCCTGGGATCTTGATTTATCCAATAACGATTGTTTTTCAGCGGAGAAATCTGTTGATGAAATTGTCAAACGGCTAGTACTGGCTGCTGAGACAGGTGACAACATACTGATAATGAGTAATGGTGGCTTTGGTGGGATTCATGAAAAGCTTTTGCATCATTTAAACATGAAATGGAGAACCTGAAATGTCACAAAATACACTGTTTCAGCGGAATAAGCGGATAAGTTTAGGTATTACCGGTGCATCTGGCGCCATTTATGCGCTGAACTTATTAAAAAACCTGACTCGACACTATGAAGAAGTCCATGTAATGATCAGTGATGCAGGGCGAATTGTTATTGCAACTGAAACTTCCCTGAAATTACCTGAGGCTCCCAGCAGAATTCAACAGGTATTATCAGAATATTGTCAATCTGATGAGTCGATTATTCGAGTTTATGCTAAGGAAAATTGGTATTCTCCGGTAGCTAGTGGGTCTGCGGCACCAAGACAAATGGTGATTTGTCCGGCAAGTATGGGCTGTGTTTCGGCTATAGCTACCGGCGCGAGTAATACTTTAATGGAGCGTGCTGCAGACGTTATTCTTAAAGAAAGAGGTCAACTTATCTTATTACCAAGAGAAATGCCTTTTTCAACCATCCACCTGAGAAATCTGTTAACGCTGAGTGAAGCCGGGGTAACAGTTATGCCTGCTGCGCCGGGTTATTATAATCAGCCAACCACAATTGATGAACTTGCCGATTTTGTTAGTGCACGAGTACTTAACCATCTGGGAGTCGAAAATAGCCTTAATCAGGCGTGGGGGTATAGTCGCTCATAAGCGATTTAAATCCTATCAATCGATATCATTAAATAGCAGATTAACGCGTACTTATTATTTTTTTCATTATCATCCAGTCTAATTAGTGTTTAATTTAGCGTTATTGACAATTGGCGTCTAGACTTAGGTAAGTCTTTGTGATTTGGACTTATTTACCTGGGAGAGACCGAAGTAATGACTCATATTACCGCCAGACTGCTCAAAATATTAGCCTCTATTGCCTTAATATTCCCACTCTTGGGACATTCCGCTGCGCCAAGTTTTATTGGCAAAATGTCATTAGGTTTTTTGAATGAACCCGTTTGCAAGTTAAACGATGTCAATGTCAGTAAGAGTAGTGTGAAAGGGCGGGGCAATCTGAATCATGATGAAAGTTCTATATCCTGGACTAGTACTTGTGTAATAACGCTACCACAGACTGTTCGCTATTGTGTTATGGCAAGTCATAAGATCGAAAGTCCAGATGCATTTTTATCCTGGTATAGCGGGTTTCAGAAAAAAGTTCTCAGGGCAAAAATAGTTTCTGAAGCAGATATTAATCCAGGTTTTGGAAAATATAATGTTGTCTATTATTGTTTTGATTAAACCAAGACAACTTAGGCCTTTAATGAAGTAGTTTGTAATTAACTCCAGGCACTGTTTAGAAATACAGATCTAATCCCGGGGTTTTGCTGCTAGCTGAATAAATGAGATACGAAGGTTAATTAGAATATGAAAGGTTTTCAATTAAATTTTTCGCAAAAAATATGGCTTGGATTTGGCATCATTATTCTACTGATATCACTCTCAAGCGCACTATCGCTGTATAACCTTGCGGATATTAATGATTCAACAACGCAGGTTAATGAAAGTGCAGTACCTGTACTAAAACAAAGTAATCAGGCGCAGATTAATTTACTCAAGCAGGCTAAGTTGAGTTCTTCTGGATATAATGCTT
>CBDUHU010000670.1:0-2485 GCA_965366725.1 uncultured Kangiellaceae bacterium | reverse complement strand
CCGCAGAAAATCCTCGGTATCTTAGAAATCGCTCTAATTTTTGGCGATCATGTATATTATTTTGTAATGAAGCACTGGCAGTTTTTTTTCTTGCCACCAGATGACATTCTGACTGCCAGTCAAACTCACAGTCTTCCAGAACTTTCTCTAATAACTCTGGCGAAATCCCCTGATTAGCTAATTCATACTGGATTCTCACCAAGCCTTGTCCTTTGCGTGCTTTAGAACGAACAAAAGCTTCACAATAGCGTTCATCACTCAACCAGTTGTTGGTTAGTAAGTAATCAACAGCCGCATCTGTTTCAACTTCAGCAAACCCTTTATCACGAATTTTCTGCTTGATACTTTTTTCAGAATATTCTCGCATTGCAAGCAATCGAGTTGCGTAAGCCACTGCTTTGTTAACACTTTGTGGGTTAAATTCAGATACTGCTTCATTCATCGCGCTATTCTAGTCTATGCTTAAAAAATCATCTAGTGCCAGAACAAAGTAATTTCACCTGAAATAACAGCAGCACACAAAAAACAGGCAGGTCAATGTGGAGCAGGCTCAGTTTGTGACTTCAGGGGCTTTTCTAAAGAACAATTCACTTTTGAGGGAATGGTGGAAAATTAGCCAGCATATGTTCAGCATTTGACATTGCAAGGGTCATTCTCTCTTCCGGAGTTCTATTATTATAGATGCCTAATGGTTTAGACACACTCCCGCGCCAGATGACCTGTTTTTTGGCAGGATCAACAATATCCAGCACCAAGGTTCCTATTTTATATTCGCGCACGCTGGTTGAACTACTGTGTGGCCAACCGGTAAAGTGAGGGCCAATAACATTAGGGTGATAAAATGGATGGTATCCCCAGGTCTGATAAAAACGATCAACATTTACTTTTTTATCAGTAACTGAATGAGTTTTTAGCAAAAAATCGGCTTTCTCATCACCAGCGACTTTGCTGAACCCCTTCAGATTTAGCGCTGTTTCAATGGCATTTTTCTGGCGTTTATTATCCAATGTTGAAACGACATCATCTGACGGCGCGATCCAACCATAGGTTTTTAACCCGCTAAAATCAAAGGTGGTATCATAATCGGTGCTCACCGGCGGCTTTATAGCACAGGCGGAAAGCCAGAAAACTGAAAGAAGAATGATTGAAAACTTGGCTCGAAACACCTTACTACCCTCATTATATACATAGCTGAACAAACAGCACCTGATTATCTACCCAATTCAATCTACTTTAGTTAGCAAATACAGGCAACTATTATTCACCCTAAAGCACGGCATTTTGCACCAATTTGATTATTTAACCACTACAGGTAAAAATGAATCATTGACTCAAACAACTAATAATCACTCTAACAATAAATAAACGAAGAGATTTCGCAAAGGCAAAACTAACTTAACTGGTAAATTTGGATGATTGCTTCAAACTGATAAGTCAGTTAACTTCAACAACCTGTTTAATTAAGATTATACAGCTATAGTTTGCTTTCAATTAGCAATCACTTATATTAAATCAACCGCAAGTATTGCCCAGATAAGAAGAAAAGAAATCGCAATGCATCCTGTCAGTATTATTTTGTGCACTCGACTAGTCAAATGCTGCCTTAATACTTCATGCACATAGCCGAACATAAGCAGCAACATTCCAGCAACCATAAAGTCTCCAGCTTGCCAGACAACTTCATTGGTCAATTGCATTGCAATAAGCGGAATTAGCAAAATGACAAAGGTAATGAATAGTATTCGATAAATAGCAGTCTTCGATATCTGGAGTTTACTTGGGCTCATCAATTGCTTGTACCTATATAGTTAAGTTAAGCCCGTCTCAACCGAATTTTAGCTATTATAAATGCGTTCTTTGTTAAATTCGCTAACAACCTGTTCTGGTTATTACAACATTGGGCTTATCCGGCGTTGGATTTCCTACCCAACCGGCAAAATTGTAATCATGTCGACAATTATTCACACCTTTCGCTTGCCAGATAAACCAACCAGTAGCAGGGTTATAGGTAAATCCGGTTTGATCCACGAGTAAACCAATAGAATTGTCTGCGGGATAACCATTAACCATATTGATCGTGATACCATTGACCACAATAGGATCATCAGGCTCCAGACCATCGATGATTTGTTTATAATGCGCCATATCAGCCGCACTTAGCAATGCACTTCCCAGTCCTTCAAAAACCGCAATTTCTGCTTCATCCCGTAAATTTACAAAATGAGGGATCGCCAATGCTGACAGTATCCCTAATAATACTATCACGCTTATTAGCTCGATCAATGTAAATCCTTTTTTACGCCTGTCAGTCATATAATGATTTTCAGTATTTTAGTGAACGTACTCAACAATAACCTCTCCCTTAGCATAGAAAATGTTAATAAGCAGGTATTGAGTATATAGTAGACGATCAACCACCAGCTTAGCGACTTTTTATATCAATTGGTGATAAATATCAAACCGTATTCTCTTGAGTAAGATTATT
>CBDUHU010000669.1:0-2495 GCA_965366725.1 uncultured Kangiellaceae bacterium | reverse complement strand
CGGAAGGACTGATCTATGGCTAACCCGCTTGAGCGACAAGACTACACAGCAACTAACAACTAACAAAGCTTCTGATCATTCTCCAAAATGGAGTAAAGATGGAAAAAATATTTATTTCCTATCATCAAGATCCGACTCTTCTCAAATATGGAAACTGAATATCAGCAATAAAAAACTGCATCAGGTTAGCGATTTCAGCCTTGATGTTTCTAGTTTCAAATTGTCCCCCGATTATCAGAATATTGTTTTTTCTGCGAGTGTTTATCCCGATTGTGATGATTTCGAGTGTACGGTTTCGCGTAGCAAGCTTGAGAATGAAAAAGTCACTTCTGGAGTTGTATATGATAAAATATTTGTTCGCCACTGGGATCATTGGCTGGACAAAAAACAGTCTCAATTATTTGTATCCAAGCTAAACAAACAGGGTAAAGTCAGTCAGGAAAATCTGATAGCGATTTCCAAATCAGTCAATGCAAGTGTCCCTTCTGATCCCTTTGGTGGCGACGAAGAATATCAGTTTAGTCAAAATGGCAGCGATATTTATTTTGCAGCAAGACTGCAAAATAAACACGAACCAATTTCTACCAACTTTGATATTTATCGAGTAGCTATTGATAATCCTGCTACAGCCACTAATATAACTAAAAATAATCTCGCCTGGGATACTCAACCCGTAGTCAGCCATGATGGCAAAAAACTAGCTTATCTGGCGATGCGACGTCCCGGATTTGAAGCAGATCGATTTGAAGTAATCATCAAAGATATTGGTTCAGGCAAGGTAACCAGATTGACTGAAAACTGGGATCGTTCGTTTTCAAGTTTACACTTCTCAAAAGATGACAAATCTCTCTTCTTAACAGGAAACCATCTCGGAACAAAAGCATTATGGAAACTCGATATTGCAAGTGGTAAACGTTCATTAATCAACAATGACGGCGCAATTGTTGGGATTACTATAGCAGATGATAAAATCGTTTTTGCTAAAGACACCCTAAAAAGCCCGGTTCAACTTTATACTGCAGACTTGAATGGAAAAAATATCAAGCAAATAACTTTCAATAACCAAAAGCAACTCGAGCAATTCGCTTTTGGCGATTATGAACAGTTTAAATTTAAGGGTTGGAATAATGAAACTGTACACGGTTATGTGGTAAAACCAGCTAATTATAAAGAAGGAAAAAAATATCCGTTGGCATTTCTAATTCACGGTGGACCACAAGGCAGCTTTGGTGACCATTTTCACTACCGTTGGAATCCGCAAACATACGCGGGTCAGGGTTTTGTATCGGTAATGATTGACTTCCATGGCTCCACTGGATACGGGCAGGGCTTTACCGATTCAATTTCTGAGAACTGGGGCAGTAAGCCATTTGAAGATCTGCAAAAAGGATTAGACTATGCAGTTAATAAATATGAATTTATTGATGGAAATAATGCATGTGCGTTAGGTGCTTCATACGGCGGTTACATGATTAACTGGATAGCAGGAAACTGGCAAAATCAGTTTAAATGTCTGGTTAACCATGATGGTGTTTTTGATAATCGAATGATGTACTACGCTACCGAAGAGCTATGGTTTACTGAATGGGAAAATGGTGGCCCCTATTATCAGTCAGCTGATAAACATGAGCGCTACAACCCGGTTAATTATGTCGCTAACTGGAAAACTCCAATGTTAGTTATACAGGGTGAACTTGACTATCGTATTCCTGTCACTCAGTCATTAGCTACTTTCACTGCACTTCAAAGAAAAGGCATTGAAAGCAAATTATTATATTTCCCTGACGAGAATCACTGGGTATTGAAGCCAGCAAATAGTATCCAATGGCATCATGAAGTTAACCAGTGGCTGAATCAATTTTTATCAAAGTAATCAAAAAACAACATATGCCTCTGTCATGAGTAACAGAGGCATAACTACTTAGTTAACAATACTGATTAAAAAATACTATATCTAACAAAATCGAAACCTACAGCTATCGACAGCTTCTAGCACCCTGCTGGATAAACTGTCTCATCTTCGGTTTAACTCCTTGAATCAAAATTCTCTTTGTTATAAACACTTGACGATAAGTTACATCGGTACCAACAGCACTCTTAATTCAGCATTCAGAACTCAAAATTTTGTCATTATTAACAATGAGTTAACAGCCAAATAAACAAGAAAAGCCCTAATTTCATTCAACGACTATACTTAACCTACAAATAGTTAATTTTAGCTATCAATAAATGTATTGAACAGTAAGCATGACTTCAAAGCATTTACTTTCAGGAGACAAATAATGCGCATTTTCAAAGTGTTAATATTGGTATTTCTCTGTAACAGTAACTATACAAAAGCAAACGAAACTCTTCGAGTGGGAACAACCTTATGGCCCGGATATGAGCCAATCTACCTTGCAGAATCAATGGGTCTGTTCAACAATCAAAATATACGGCCGATTGACTATCCTTCTACCAGTGAAGTATTGAGGGCCTTCAAAAATAGAGCGTTA
>CBDUHU010000668.1:0-2503 GCA_965366725.1 uncultured Kangiellaceae bacterium | reverse complement strand
TTTTTTGATTAAGCAGATGTAAGAGATAATAATCGAGTTGCTATTATTAATGATGTATTTTCCAAAAGGTTGTCTCCTGATGGTAGTGCGTTGGGCATGCAACTGAGTCCTGGTGAAAATGATAAGCTTACAATAGTTGGCATTGTAAAGGGGATAAAGATACCCGGAGCAACTGATATTCCGATGAGAATATATGTACCAAACTCACCAACCAGAACCTCGATGATGATTAAGTTGATTGAAGGTCAGCAATTAGATCGTGAAGAGTTTGCGCGGGTGATAGGGGAAGTTGACAAGATGTTTGCTGTTTATAGTTTTGACTTTGTATCCGAACAACGAACAAAACTTCTGTTTCCACAAATTACAACGGCGGTAACAACGGCTATATTGGCGTTACTTAGCTTCGCCCTGGCTGGTATTGGTTTGTATGGCGTATTGAGTTATGGAACTCAGATGCGGCGATTTGAACTTGGTACCAGAATGGCTATCGGCGCGGAGCCTGGTGATTTAATAAAATTAATTATAAAAGATAATTCAATTCCAATTTTGATTGGTATATTGGCTAGTGGTATTTTATTGATTTCACTTTACCTGTCATATGCTTCAGAACTAGTTGATTATGTGAACTTGAAAGTAATTATTAATTATCTTGTGACATTGGTAGCAATTAGTGCACTTTCCTTTGTTGCATGTTATTTACCGTTAAGAAAGTTTATTAATAAGCCAGCAATATATTGCCTGCGTGGAGAAGGGAGCTAGTTAATAGAGTATAGATGCTAGCTTCTTTTTGGATCTTACGTTATTGATCGATCAGTCATCAATTTGATTGATGACTGATCGATATTGTCGAATAAGTCGAGCAAGATAACGAGAATATGTTTGCTAGTAGCCAATAAAATAGTAATCGTTCGATTAAGCTTCAGTTAGTTGCTATTTGACATATTAACGACATTAAGTGTGAGATTATCCGAGTGTTGAAAGGGCATGTTTTAATAATGGAACGCACACTTTTTATTGCCTCAAGCTGGAATTATATCGCTAAACCATGTCATAATTATCAGCATAATAATAAAAATCTGGCCAGCCTGGATTAAGTGTTAAGGGATGAGTATTTATGGGAAATTTTGCTTCACAATTCTGTGATCAGATCGGTCGTACTCCGTTAGTTGATTTATCTTCATTTGTTTCACCTGGTGGTGCGAAACTCTATGCGAAATGTGAATTTTTGAATCCGGGAATGAGTTTGAAAGATCGAATTGCCGATAGGATGATTCGTACTGCTATGGCGAATGGTGAGCTTGAAGAAGGGGGTACGATAGTCTGTGCTTCGAGTGGAAATACAGGATGCAGCGTAGCAATGCTTGGCTCTGTTATGGGATTTAGAGTGATTGTTGTTACTTCCCGCAAGTGCAGCAAGGAAAAGTTAGATCACATAAAAGCCTATCGTGCAGAATTAATTATTGCGGAAGATAGTGAGTATATGCGTGTTGCAACTCAGTTAGCCAGAGATAATAATTATTTTGATATTAATCAATATTGTAATCCTGCTAATCCGCAAGCTTATTATGAAACTCTGGGACCTGAGCTTTGGCAACAAACCGATGGTAAACTGAGTCACTTTGTGATGACGGGTTCTACTTTTGGCTGTATCTCAGGTACTGGAAAATATTTAAAGGAGAAAAATTCTCAAATCAGAGTGATACTGGCTGATCCCAATGGGTCGAATATGCACAAGTATTATTTTGATGGTTATAAGGCCAATAAGCCTGATATTGAATTAGGAGCTATGAAACCTTTCATTATTGAAGGCGCTGGCAAGAGTAGACCGACAGATTGTTTGAATTGCGAAATAATTGATGACGTCGTACAGGTTAGCGATCAGGAATCGGTAGCAATGTGTCATAAGTTAGCAGAACAACAGGGAATTTTTGCTGGTGGAAGTAGTGGGCTGAATGTTCATGCGTCTGTACAACTGGCTAATAAATTAAATTCCAATGATACGGTAGTGACAATTCTTTGTGACAACGGTATAAAATATCTTTCAAAAATATACAACGCCAGTTATTTGTCAGAGCATGGCATAGAAATGCAATGTGAGAACTAGATTTGATCTGGGATATTACTGCTCAACAAGGCATGCTGTAGAAATCATTTAAGAATAATTAAAAAGAAGAGGGAAGAGACTAATGACTAATAAAAGTCCAGCATTGGCACGTATAGCAATGACCGTTGATCCTGATCAACAAGGGCATCTGAGTTCATTCACAACACTAGCCAAACGTTTAACTAACTTAGGCTATGATGTTGTGTTTGTTGGTGTAGCTGATGATTTACAAAAAGTTGAAAATAGTGGTTTTAAGTATCAGGTTGTTGCTGAGGAACTCTATCCGAAGGGAGCCATTGCTAAGTTAAAACAAGAGGCAATGAGTAAATCTCGTTTTCCTATTACACAAATGAAAGAGGGGAAGAAACTCAAGTAAAAGATGGATGAAATGCTATGAGT
>CBDUHU010000667.1:0-2505 GCA_965366725.1 uncultured Kangiellaceae bacterium | reverse complement strand
GAGCTTGTCCTGGCGAAGGCAGGGAGCGGGAATCCAGAGAAAGGCAGCCATGAGGCTGCCTTTTTGTTTATGCTCCCTAACTAGAGATTAAGTATTTGATCATGTTAGAGGTGAAGGCGATTAGCTTCATAGATATCAACAATTTGTCGGAATAACTAAAAGATAAAGTTTAGTACGGGACAGCTCCCTTTTATTTTTGTTAACCTCTGAGACATGGAAATACTAAAGAAAATTCTCGCACAAGAAGACACGGTCTTGTTCATAGGATCAGGAATTTCAGTATGGTCCGGTCTACCGTCTTGGGCGAGCATGATTGAAGAATTGGCAAGATATGTTGAATCGGCAGGTGCAAATGCAGACTTGGTTCGCACGGAAGCCCAAAAGGGGGACCTACTACAAGCAGCGAGCTATGGTTTTGACAAGCTAACGAAACAGCAAATAGGTGAGTTTATCCGGGCTGCATGCCATTACGGAGTTGCGAAGCCACATGAGATACATCATAAGGTTATTTCATTGGGACCACGCTGTTTTATCACTACGAACTACGATAATTTGATTGAAGAAAGCTTAAGTAAATGGCAGCCAGACCGATTTTACAAGCCACCAGTCACAAATCGCCATCTTACTGAAACCGCTGAGATTGTCCACGCACGTGCAATAGATTTCATTTTTAAACCTCACGGCGATGCAGCTGATAGTGAGAGTATCATATTGACGCGAGAACAATACCGCCAACTGCTACCTCAGGGAGAACGACACGCTGCGTTGGAAACATTGAAGATGCTCTTGGTGGCCAGGCCGATTGTTTACGTTGGGTTCGGTCTTCGTGACCCTGATTTTATATATATTCGGGACATTTTAGCCAATACATATAAAGGTGGAACCCGTGACCATTACGCAATCATGGCAGATGTCTCAGAAGCTGAGACTGACTATTGGAGAAGGAATTACGGTATTCATCTTGTTAGTTACGCTACTATTGAGCGTCCTGATAAAACTATAGATCACACAGCACTCTTAATATTGCTCGACTCTTTAGTAGAAAAAGCGCCAGTTACATCGTTATCAGATGGTTTTGATCCATGTAGCTCTGACGTGGTTCTTGCGTTGGCCCGCCATGCTGCAAGGTTATCACAAAGCCCTAAACTAACTACTGAATTCAAAATTAGAGTTCATGCTGAAACGGAAAAACGGAGACAATATAGTATTTTTTATAAACACGATAAATTTGATCATATTTCAGTTGAAGAATTTTTAGATAATGGTCCTGAGCGCGCAATTCTGATCGGCTTGCCAGGAGCTGGTAAAACATATTCTCTTCGGCGAGCTGCAGCACGACTTGCTGAACTGCTTAACGAATACTGCCTATCGGAACATTTCGATAAGAAATCAATAGTTGTGCCCATATTGGTTGATCTAAAGTTATATCGTGGTGATCTTATTGATTTGGTTAGCAAAACACTGCCAAAAAGGTTGCCATTTGATGAAATAACAAAATTATTTAAGGTGAAAATTTTCCTAGATTCTTTTAACGAGATACCTCGCGATTATTTAGAGAGTGGGTCATACGAATCTGACTTTTTGAGATTTGTAACAAAAATTAACGGGGCATCTCTTATTATCAGTTCACGAACTAGTGATGGTCTTGATAAGTTAGAATTACCTGCTTATAGCCTCGATCTCATTGATGAGTCAACTATGACTACTGAGCTTAAGCGCTTAGGAATAGAGATCAAAGGAAGATTCGAACATGAGGTTAAGCAACTGTTACAAAGGCCATTTTACTTTCAATATGTTATAAATGGAGAAGTAAAGCTACCTAAAGAACCACATCCTCGCGATTTTTATCATGTTTTTTTTGATAATTTACATAAAGCATTCATTAATAAATATTATGGACATTTTGATATTGAAGGAACGCTCTCACTTGCCGCGTACAACGCACTCAATCAGGGTGAAGAAGCATTTCTCCTTTCTGAACTTATCCATTTACTAAAAGAAAACTTAAAAAATACGGGATTAAATAATATCGATTGTCGTGATGTTGCGAACTGGCTTGTGTCTGCATCAATACTGATTCCAAATGCTAGAGGACGTATTGCTTTTGTACATCAGTCGATGACAGAGTATTTAGCGGCAATGGAACTTGCAAGGCGATATGAATTCAATCCAAATATTTTAATAGAAAAACTTAGCCTTCCCAGGTGGGATCAATCGTTGTTTCTGACTCTTGGCCTATTGCAACCGGAAAAAGCCGAAGAATTTTTACAGGATGTTATAAAGGCAGACTTTGCCCTTGCTTTGAATGCTTCAAAATACCTGGAAGTAGGTCGTGATGAAGTTGTGTCTAGACTCCTTTCTGAGATTCCGGAACGAATACATGATTATAATGAGTATGACTGGGAGATAAGTAAGGCACTAAGATATGGTTTGTCATTCACAGAATCACATGAGGTGCAAATTCGGAAATTGATAGATTGTGGGTATGCACTTGGTTCTGAAGCG
>CBDUHU010000666.1:0-2505 GCA_965366725.1 uncultured Kangiellaceae bacterium | reverse complement strand
ACCTGCAAGTTTACTTTATGTTCGGCTCGATTTTGTGCGAACATCAACTGGTTATGCACTAATGGAGGCTGAATTAATTGAGCCATCTCTATATTTTAACCTTGATCCTGAGTCACCAAAACGTTTTGTCAATGCGGTAGAGCGGCGCATGAAACGGTTAGGAGTTATTAAACATAAGTAATTTGAAAAACTGATTAACCCCGTTGGTATTGTTAAAAATAATATTTCACAAGTGAGAAAATAATAATGAGTATTTTGATTAGTTGTCTGCTTTTTTCGATAATATTACCTTTTATTAGTAAAATTCCGGTTGCCTATGCAATGCATCAACTCAATGGGTATGACAATCAATACCCTCGTGAACAACAGGATCGCCTAACTGGATTTGGCGCTCGAGCATTGGCCGCGCACAAGAATTCATTTGAGTCATTAATCATATTTTCAGCGGCTATTGCGGTTGCATTATCAACTTCAAACATAGGCCCACTGATTCAGAATTTAGCCATAGTGCATGTCGTTGCTCGAATTGCATATCATCTATTCTACTTAGTTAACTGGGATAAAAGCCGTTCGTTAGTTTGGCTGACAGGCCTGGTTTGTTCAATTTCAATTATCTGGCTTTGCTTACCTTAAGGTTAAAAAAATGCATCCACCATTTCAATTTAATAACCGCTTTAGCAAGCAACTACCGGCTGATGAAAATGTATCAGTCACTCCAAGGCAGGTAAGTGGGGCATGCTTTTCTCTGGTTCAGCCGAGCAAAGTTAGTCGGCCGCAAGTTGTATGTACTTCCTCTGAAGTTGCCAGCCTATTAGGTTTAACTGAAGATGATCTCATGAGCCAGTGGTTCAGTCAGGTTTTTGTTGGTAATAAGTTACTTGATGGGATGAAACCTTATGCAATGTGTTACGGTGGTCACCAGTTTGGTCACTGGGCCGGGCAATTAGGCGATGGTCGTGCAATCAATCTTGCTGAAGTAATTGATTGTAATGGTGATAATCAGACTTTACAGCTTAAAGGTGCTGGTTTAACACCATATTCGCGAAGTGCCGATGGACTGGCTGTGTTACGCTCTTCCGTCAGAGAGTTTTTATGTAGTGAGGCAATGGCTCATTTAGGGGTGCCTACAACCCGTGCGTTAAGTTTGATATTAACCGGTGAGCAGGTAATGAGAGATATGTTTTATGACGGAAATAGTGAGTTAGAACCAGGTGCTATTGTGTGTCGTGTCGCACCGTCTTTTGTCCGATTCGGTAACTTTCAGATCCATGCTGCTAGAAAAGAGTTTGATATTCTAAAACAGCTAATGGATTTTACCATTCGATATGATTTCCCTGAGTTAGGAGAGCCTTGCACTCAAGTTTACGAACAGTGGTTTGATAGAGTTTGTGAGAAAACTGCGGAAATGATTGTCGGTTGGATGCGGGTGGGGTTTGTTCATGGAGTGATGAATACTGATAACCTATCAATACTTGGTTTAACTATTGATTATGGACCCTATGGGTGGCTTGAGGGCTATGATCCCAATTGGACGCCTAACACAACCGATGCTGAAGGCCGTCGCTATAGTTTTGGTAACCAACCTCAAATAGCTCAATGGAACCTGTTTCAATTGGCTAACGCACTTGTTGCAGTTATCAAACAAACAGATGCGCTGGAAAGCTCATTGGATAAATTTGCTCAGAAATATACTGATTTAGCAAATGATATGTATGCAGATAAATTAGGGCTTGAAGCTTATCGTGACGACGAGGATGAGTCTCTAATAAAAGAGCTGTTTAAAACGCTGCAATTAACTGAAACTGATATGACAATCTTCTTTCGTTCTCTAGCAAAATTTAGCCGAGGTTCTGACTATAGTGATGAGGCAATTGTGGAAGTGCTGAAAGATGCCTACTACAAACCTGAAGAACTGGATGGTGAAATTAAAGACAACCTGATTGTCTGGTGTCGGTGTTATTTAACAAGAATTAGTGGTCAAGAGATTGATGACGAACAGCGCAGACAAAAGATGAACCTTGCCAACCCTAAATATGTGTTGAGAAACTACCTCGCACAACAGGCAATTGAAAAAGCTGAAAAAGGAGATTTTAGTGAAGTAAAAAAATTACTTGAAGTGATAAAGAAGCCCTATGACGAGCAACCCGAAAATGAATATTATGCCAATAAACGTCCTGAATGGGCACGAATAAAAGCAGGTTGTTCAATGCTTTCATGTAGTTCCTGAAAACCGACATTAACCTGAGAAAAGATAATTACAATGCAAAAACCTCGTAGCCTTAGGCCTAGAAAACAATATTTTTCGCTGACAGACAGGTTAGACTCGCCTCTAGATCTCTATGAGCATTTACCTTTTCAGGTGGCGGTTGTTAGTAATCTGCTTCAATTGAGTCGAGATTTGTTGATTAGGGATATTATTGATTTAGATCCAAGAGAGTTGAGAGTAATTCTTAATATCGGTTCTTATATGCCTATTAAGTCCGCTGATATAGCTTATCAGTCAAG
>CBDUHU010000665.1:0-2516 GCA_965366725.1 uncultured Kangiellaceae bacterium | reverse complement strand
AAGAAAATTGAGGCCTGGTTTTTGTCCAGGTTGTTGAGTTAATTCGTAGTAACACCGTATGGCGCCTTTTGCCCTTAATTGATTAATATTTTTGACACCTATTTTTTCTAATTGTATTGCGCTTTTGGGGCCAAGATTTAGTAGTTTGTGAATTGGTAGGTTGGAGTCGCTCATATTATTAACTAGGGGTGGTAGATTGCCCCTAGTATTCTTGCATTCTTGGCACCAGTGACAGAAGGCAGGTTACTGGCTTTTTTATCCAGGCGTTGGTGTGCGAGCCAGGCAAAAGTCATTGCTTCCAGATAATCTCCATCAATACCTATTTGATTAGTCTGTTTAATATTTCTTTCAATATACTCACTAAGGTGTTTGATTAATAAGTGATTGTGCATTCCACCACCACAAACATAAACCTGATAATCTGCTAGTCCCAACTTGTTAATGGCATTACCAACTGAACTGACTGTAAGCGCCTGTAGAGTCATCTGGATTGATGATGGAGCTACTGGCTCTTCTATCGCAAAAAGTGCGCGCTCCAGCCAACTTCTTGAGAAATACTCTCTTCCTGTGCTCTTTGGTATTGGTTGAGTGAAATACGGATCACTGAGTAAAAGGTTCAACAACGCTTGATTGATTTCACCTTCACTGGCAAAAGCACCGTTTCGATCAAATAATATCTCTGAGTCTGGGTGATGACGAACAAAATTATCATCAAGTAGCGTATTGGCTGGTCCAGTGTCAAAGCCAATAACAGCGCTGGACGTTGATTGCGGTAATAATGTGATGTTAGCGATCCCGCCCAGGTTGAGAATTATTCGATTTTCTTCTGCGCTGCGCATGAGCGCATTATGAAATGCTGGTGCCAGTGGCGCTCCTTGACCCCCTGCTGCCATATCCATACGCCTGAAGTCAGCTACAGTTTCAATTCCTGTGTGATAGGCGATCAAGTTTGGATCGCCTATTTGCAAAGTGAATGGGCTACTGCCCGAGAGTCCGCCTTCTGGTCTATGACGGACGGTCTGACCATGACTACCAATCGCTTTGATACTCCGAGGGCAAATATTGTTTATTTGGATAAAATGGTTTACCGCTTCTGCGAATAACAGACCTAATTGATGATCTAATTCTGCCAATAACTCTATTCGATGAATCGTCTGCTTGGGGGGGACCGTCAAAGTGCTATGCTGAGGAGCAATCTGTGAAACCTGTGCTATTTGAGCTTTTAGCCCAGGATCAATCGGGTGCATCCCCGTTTTGAGCAACTGACAACCACCATTATTCAAGTCGATCAATGCGACATCGATACCGTCAATACTAGTACCGCTCATTAAACCAATATACAGGTTTGAGTCGCCTGATTTGATCGCATTTTCTGCTTCAATACTCATGGAGCAATATGTTGACGGTTATTAATAATCGAATTGCGACTATTCAACTGTGCTATCCAGGGAACTGTTTTATTGGTAAAACGTTCTCTTTCTGATATAGCAATTGGTTTAGCTTTGGGGAGAGAAACCGTTCGCGGGTTACGGTGCACACCGTTGACAACAAACTCATAGTGTAGATGAGGAGCTTCAGCTAACCCGGTTGCGCCAACATATCCGATAACCTGGCCTTGTTTAACTCGTTTGTTTTTACTGACCGCTCGGCGCGACATATGCAAATATTTAGTAACTATCCCTTGACCATGTTGAATAAAAACATATTTTCCATTGTATTTTGAATAGCTGGACGCAATCACTTTTCCATCTCCTGCAGCCCTGATCGGTGTGCCTGTCGCCGCCCTGTAGTCAATTCCTCTATGCGCTTTCCAACGCTTTAGAATAGGGTGAAAACGACGTGGCTTAAAGTTAGAACTGATATATGAGAACTTAAGCGGCGCCCTTAAAAATGCCTTTCGCATACTTAAGCCATCAGGAGTATAGTAGCTGCTAACATTTGAAGAATCAGTATAGCGCACCGCTTTATATGTTTTCCCCTGGTTAATAAATTCTGCGGCCAGAATCTGACCGTGTCCAATGTTCTCTCCTTCTAGAAATTTTTCTTCATAAATAAGGGAGAAAGAGTCGCCTTTTCGAATATCCAGAATAAAGTCAATATCCCAGTCAAAAATATTGGCCAGCTGCATCACTTGAGTATCTGTAAGGCCTGCATCTTTACCAGCCAAAAATAGCGAGTCATTTATTGTTCCATGAGCATACCCTGTTCTATATTCAATCGTTTTATTTTCAATCCGGCTGGTTAACTCACCCTTGAACGATTCAATATAAAGTGTTTTTTGAATATTAATTGAATATTTTAGCGCTTCTAATTTCCGGTCTGCAGTCAACTGATAGGAAATAACTTCACCCGGGTGCAGTTTCTTAAGAACCTGGGTATTTTCATCCAGATTGATAATTTTATACAACTGTTGTGGAGTTAATCCTATCCTTGCAAATATTTTTGAAAGGTTATCGCCTTTTTTAACTGCTTCTACAGACCAGTTTTTATCACCTAAAGGTAAAATGCTAATTGTT
>CBDUHU010000664.1:0-2526 GCA_965366725.1 uncultured Kangiellaceae bacterium | reverse complement strand
TCCAGGTTGACTTTAGGCTGATAGACCAGATAAAAACTTTGTTCAAAAGACGCCTTCCTCATATCGTTTTCCAACTGATACCAGTTTTGTTCTTGCACAGCTAACTCATGATCAAATTCGTTAATTTTCTTTAAGTTATTTTTTTGTGCTTCATTAAGTGCCGCACTCGCATTTTTTATTAAACTAGTACCTGACTTTCCATGTTCAGGATACAAAGCATATCCAGACTGAACATCAAGAAAAAACTGTCCAAAAGAGGTTTGCAAAGGTTTTTGCGAAACTTGATATATCTTGTCTGCCAGCAGAGCCACTGATTTACGATAAATTTCTGGTGATGCATCTCCAGCTAAAAGAACTTCAAACTTTGCACCGGTAAACCGATAAAGTCGACAAATATCGAAGCAACAGATTATTTCACTTAAACAGTGTTGAATTCGCATCGCCAGTGCTTTTATTAATGCATCACCAACCGAGTGTCCGTGAGTTGTAGTGATCAGGTGTAATCTTCTTACTCCAACAGACATTAGACAGAACTGACTATCGCCTCGTAATTGAATTAACCCATCAAGCTCGGTTTCCAGTTTTTTTAAATTGGGCAACCCTGTCAATGAGTCATGATATGCCATAAATTCCAGATCCCGTCTGGCAACTTCTCGTTCAGTAACATTTTCGACATAAACCATATATTGCTTGAGTGAATCGACTTTATGAATAGAAAGTTCTAATATCTTATCTGACTGCTGCATATTGATTTGTACAAAGTCGACAGCTTCTTTCTGTAAAATTTTTGTTTGCTCATAAATTCGTGCAATCAGTTTTTCTAAATCTAGCGATTGGCTTTGTTTACCCCACGATATATTTTCAAACTCCAATGTTCCATCATAATTAATACAAGCAACCGGGTTAGGATTTTTTTCAACAAACAATCCTAGCCTTTGTCTTTCTATTGCCTGAAGGGTTGACTTTCTAAAATAATAACCCACTAATATTGCAATCAGTAATATTAGCGCTGAAAAGGCAAAAACCCAGATGGACATTCTTGAAAGCTGTTGGTTAGAATGCTTCCTGGACTCTTCTATCTGCGTTTCAATCTGTTGAGAAAGATTGTTTAAAAATGGAATGGCCTCTCGACCGTAGCTTGAAATAATTATCAGTTCTTCACGTGCTTCATCCCAATCGTATGGCACGGGGGGTAATGCCTGATCGAGTTTTTCAGCGTGTAAACGAAGTTGGCGGAATATTCGTTCTAACTCTTTAACGTCATTGCGACTATCAATACTGCGTGATAGTGAGCGTAAATTATCTTTGATTGCCTGATTAGAAAATGACAGTTTGGCATAAATACTCTCGCGCTCATAAGAACGATTATCTGTTGTCGCATACTGTTCGTAGAGTACTCGCTCGTACTCAACTATCCAGCGTTTTAACTCTGAAATATAACTAAGCGATGGCAGTTGTTTATCAGTCAATCGCAAATTGACTCTTTCAATCGATATGCCAGTCTCAAATACAGAATAAGAAACCCAGCCGCCAGTTAATAATATTAACAGACAAACAGATAGCATATTAACTTTAAACAAGTTTCTTATCTCATTGGACAAACGATATTCTCCACAGCATCAGGCTACTGTAAAAGTAATAGCAGAGACGCGAACAACTGACAAATGTTACTGCCGAAACATTACAGAAAAGAGATATTAAAAATGATATCTCAGCTGTGCAACAAACCAACGGCCTTCTTGTGGATAAGGATGAAGAGTGGTACCACCCTGCTGATAAGACTTATCGAAAAGATTAAAGATGTGAACTTCACCAGTCAGATTTTGCTTAAAAAGGTCATTAACAGTCAAGCTAAAGTTAGTGATAGTTCTACCACCAAGCTTGTTGTCAGGATCTTGAAATATGACTCCATGATTGGGAAAAGGATCATTAATTGTCGTGCCATTAAGATTGATATTAATTGGTGAGAGTTGCTTTCCAGTATAATTTAACTGGATACTGGTTTTAATTCTTTCACTCCACTGATAATCAAAAATAAAATTAACCGTTTCATTTGGAACGTTATGAATTCGACTACCCTTTGCAGAAAAATCATCAAAGTCAATAACTCGATTAAAAAAACCAACCAGCCTTGCCTGCCAGTTATCAGCGCGATAAATCAACTGATGTTCATGTCCCCAACTTTCCATTTTTCCAGCGTTGGTATTAATTGGTTCATCAGGACCAGCCATATTATCGCGAAAAACAAAATCATCTAAATCATTATAGAAAAAGTTTAACTCATAAAGCATCTTTCCATTGAATAGTTGCCAACTGGGGGTCAATTGTAAGCTTTTAAGTTTCTCAGGAGAGAGAGTTTCGGAACCACGAAAACTGGGCAACGCGCCGTATCGATTCCAGTAAGGTGAGTCAACAAAGGATTCGCTGTAACTCATTTTTAATTGAAACTCATTATCACCAAAATAAATTAATCCTAATCGAGGGGAAGTGTTTTTCTGATTGGATAATGTTAACCGATCTTTATTA
>CBDUHU010000663.1:0-2531 GCA_965366725.1 uncultured Kangiellaceae bacterium | reverse complement strand
AAGCAAAGTGCAATCAATATTGGCTTCTTTTCGGTTAGTTTAATTAATTCCAATGCAAGCTTATTGGCTAATCCAGAGACTAAACGATAGGTCAAAGATGATTGGTCAAAAACCACAGCTATGTTCTCAGGAGTCTTTCTGACCTGCTCATTAAACAAGCTAACGACCGTTCTGGTTTCGGGAAAGAGCGCTTCGGTTCGATTCCATTGATAAAGAATCTTATTTCGCTCTTTACCATCAAGGATATCAAGATGGCTGAATAAACACTGGGACTGAGTCAATAAGGCCTTCAGTAACAGGTTAAAATTCCGCGCATATATTTCTATTGTTTTGGCACAGAAAACTTCATCGGAATATTCAAACTGAGCCCTGACTTCATTATTTTTCTCAGCCGAAAATGTTGATAATAAAAGATTAAATTTGGAATTGATTTTTGTTAATTCTAATTCCCTGAAATTAGCACTAAGCGAAATGTTTTTTGCCATATCCTGATGAACATACATTACCTGTATTAGCGGGTTACCTGGAGTATTAATATAGTCAAGTTGATCTATAATCAATGAAAGGGGAACACTTTGATTTTGCAGAGCCTTCCCCATTAACTGGTGATTAAAGTCGACCAGCTGTTCAAAATTCCCGGTCTGCTGCAACCTTACTGGTAATGGCAGAGTTTTTGCCAGATACCCCAGAACATTTTTTGTTGCAGGATTTTCTCTACCGGAAACTACAGTGCCACAAACAAAGCTCTCCTGCCCGGAATGCAGACTGATTAATACTTCAAATGCTGACAATAACAAAGTATATAAGGTTGTTTGTCTAGTGTTCGCGAACTGAGTCAATTGATTGATAATTTTCGACTCAATTACAAAGGGATAGTTCTTTCCGCTGTAGCTTATTATTTTTTTCTCAGGATAATCTCTCACTAAAGTTAATTGCGGAATATCTTGCAGATTTTTTATCCAGAAATTAAGCTGCTGCTCAGTACTTTTCTGTAGATTAGATTTCAACCACTTTACGTAGTCATAATAAGTATATTCTAATGGCTCGAATTCTTCTCCAGAGTCACCTTCTGGTAGAAAGTAACCATCTGATATTAACCTTAGTATCCTATTTTTTGAATGCCCATCTGAAATACTGTGATGAATATTGAGAATAAGATACCAACTGTCATCTGAATACTGACAAGCAATAACTCGAAATAAGGTTTCACCAGATAAGTTAAACGAATATTCAAGTTCGTAATTTTTTACATTATCAAATGTTCTTTCTCGCTCTCCAGTTGTTTGATATTCCCAAGAATGGAATTGTAGCGTTACCGGTGAGTGTTTCAATATTCTCTGATAACACAGGCCATCTTTCCATACAAACCTGCTACGCAACACATCATTTCCAATAACAATTCGGTTGATGATATTTTGTAGTTTATCTATGTTTACCTTTCCCTGATTACAAAAACAGGAAACCATATTATAAGTACTATCGGGATAATCAGATATCTGTTGCAGCTGACAGATGTTCTTTACATTATCTGGTGCAATAAAAAAATCTGATGACTGAAGTTCATCTAAGTCATCTTGCCAATTGGAATTAGAATAGGTGTTAACTTCAGCAACATGATCTCCATTAATATCCTCCACTATATGATGACTAAGAAATTGACTAAGACTCGCTACTGTGGGGTGATTAAAAACCGAATGAGTCGAAAGTTCATCGACGGCCAACAGATGATTGAGTTTAGTTAGCTTATTTCTATGTTGATATATTTCTGAAATAATTTGATTCGCATGAATACTTTGTCCACCCAGATTAAAGAAATTATCGTTTCGACCAATTTCATTAAATTGAAGTACCCTACTCCATATATGACAAAGTTCTTGTTCAAAAGCATTTTCTGGTAATTGAAATTCATCCGGACTAAACTGTTGAATTTCTATATTAGCTAGCGCCTTTCGATCAACTTTTCCAGCTTGAGTCAGAGGAAATTCATCAATCTCTATCACGCGCGAGGGTACCATATATTCAGGAATCGATTGCATCAAATGCGCTCGAATCTCATAAACAGGAGGAAGCTGAGTGTCTTTCGTAGTAACAACATAAGCGATTAAATAACTATCTGCTTGTAAATCACTCCGTGAAGAAACTACCACACTCGCGATTTCATTGATTGTTAATAGTTGGTTCTCTACCTCGCTAGTATCTACCCGATAACCTCGAACTTTCACTTGAAAGTCCTTACGACCGACATAAATCAGTTTACCATCATCAGTTTTTGTTGCCAGATCACCAGTGCGGTAAGTACGCATTCCATCTATTTCGGTTATATCAGGAAACTTTTGTTTAGTTAATCCAGGCTGATTCCAATAGCCAACTGCCATCCAACTACTCAAAACAGTGATCTCTCCAACTTTTCCTGGTGTTACTTCCTGCCCTTGTTCATCAGTTAAAATTAGTCTGATTCCATTGGTTATTTTACCTAGCGAAAGAGGCTCATCGACAATACATTTAGTAGTAAATATATTTTGTGAAATGGG
>CBDUHU010000662.1:0-2540 GCA_965366725.1 uncultured Kangiellaceae bacterium | reverse complement strand
AGATAGCATCGATATGTGGGAGCCTGTCCGATAACAGGTTGTTTCCCACGCATCAGAGCTTTCATTGTCAGGGATTTCTCAGTTTGTTTTCCGGGGCTAATAAATTTCGGTTGTTTTGCCAACTCTGATTGAGTTGTTTTTCTATTAAATTAATCGTCTTAAGTTTTACTCCAAGTGATTTAGCGACTTTGCCAAATATGGAGATCTCTTCGACTATTTCTTTAATTTTTTCTTGCGCTAGTTTCCAGTTTGCAAATCCAGCGGCTGCGGCTAGTTTTTGAATCGCTTTTAGCGGTGGTTTTTTCCCAAATCCGGCAAACGAAGTGGAATGTTCTGCATAAGGGGTTGGGCTAAAAGTAACATCATAAAAGGGAGCCAATTGCCAGCTTCCAGTGTCATCTTGTAAGAAGGCCCAGTTTTTACTGTGATCGTCTTGATTGCAGGCAAATAAGTTAAATATAGCGCGACGAAATTGTAACTGGCCTGCTGCGGGGGATTTGCATAAAATGCGACTCGCTTTTATCAGGTCTTCATAGTCCAGACTTGGGCTGCGAAAATCAGCATCTAACAATCCACAAGCGCTGTGCATAGGTAGTCGTCCATTTTGATATTGTGATGTTTCCAATGAAGAATCGACCCAGTCAAATCGTTTTATGGCAAGCCACCGACTGGCACCAGATTGAACTGGCGCATTGAGAAGCTGCCATTGGGGTGGTGATAATTGGGCATTTTCCGCTATCGTTAGATAAGCAGCTTCGCAAAGACCTTCTTCATGACCAAGTGCCAGGTTCTTCGAAGTAAATTTCACCAACCAGGCTTTATCACCTTGATGAGCTTGCATTCGACAGTTTGACAAGTCGTTGTTTAAATACACTTGTGCTTTTGGTCTAGCTCCGCCTGAACTGCCAGCTGTGACAAGTGCAGCTAGCACTTCATCTGTGTCACCATCAAGACTATCGTCAAATAAAGATTGAGCTTGAAGACCGAGGGCGGCCAGGGTTATCTGCTTTTGTTTATGTTTGTTGCCACTATGTTTTGGATTTCCTTGATTCTCCTGGTTGAGTTTTGCGTAGCGGGACTGAGGACTATAAGTGAGCGCGCCAATTGCTGATTGACCAACAAAAGCCAGTCTATCCATTGCACTTACCTGTGCAGGTAATATGCCTTGCTGACGAAATACGCGATCTTGCAGTAAAAGTCCCCAGCCATCAGGCAAGCTGTCCGCAAATACACCGTGCAGACCTCCGTGTGGTTTGTCTGGTGCTATTTGTAGTTGATTGTCCGGTTTTAATTTAAAAGGTGACAGGTTTCCATAGTTGTGCCAATAGGTTTCATTATATTGAAAAAATACGCCTTGACGGTTTTGTGCCAGTACTCCAACTTTAACAGACTGCCCGTTAGTTAAGGTACGAGAGACATCGAGCTTTTGAATGGGCTTAAAGGCCACCTTTTAATACCTCATCAATCGAAGTGGGTATTTCAATTGTATGCTGTTGTGACTGGGTCAATGCATAGAATCGGTCGAGTTCGTCAAGACTTTGCCAAAGGAGTAATAATTGGCGAAATGAGATTTGTCCGGTTAATTCAAATTTTTTGATGGTAGATGCCGGGACAGTGCTGCGGCGAGCCAGTGCATCTCGCGACATTTTTGCCTGTTCTCTTAATTGACGCAGATAGTCCGCAAATGCCTGCTGCACTTCACCTTCGCTAAGTAATAAGAGTTTTTCCATCGGCAATCACAGTTTGGGGGTAAGACTATTAAGTATAATCCAAAATGCAATTTTTGGACACCATTATGTCTAATTACCCTATTTATTAAGGATAAAGGATATAATAGTGTCCGGTTTAGTGTGTCTAATTTAAAATAGGGTTATCGATTATTGACTGCTGCCTAGAGCAAAAGATATGGCCTAGAGTAGAAGATATGGCCCAGAGCGCTCCTCACTTATTGCTCTCTTTTTTATCATGCCCGGCTTCCGCCAGTACCCGTTCACACTGTTGGATTAAATCATCGATATATCGCTGAGTACTAAAATCTTTAACCGCTTGATCTTCGGGCCAGTCATCCAGAACCGTGGCTATCATTTTTTGTAATGACCAGTCTTGTTGTTTTAAATGGGCTAAATCATCTAACAAAAGCTGTTTTTCTTCCTTTGCCATGGTTGTCAGTTCATCAGGAAAAACAAATGATAGAATATTATTTTCATCATCGACCCACTGTTGTAACTTTACCCAGTTTTGACGGGATTGTTGTTCTAATGGAATACCTGAGGAATCAAATAATCCCAGTTCAGCTGGTAAAGGTTGATTGGCTCTTTTAATTAATAAATCAGGGTTTTCTGCCTGTTCTTCAAACCAGTTGCGTGCAGCGCAATGTAGGTTAAATAAAATTATACTATTTTTAAGTACCTTAAATGCTTTAGTCTTTGGAGCTAAGTCACCTCGTTGTTCGAGTTGTTTGAAAAGTTGATTGACTTGATCATTCAAGTTAGTATTTTTATTATAATGGTTGAGCCAATCGAGCGACGGCGACGGCGACG
>CBDUHU010000661.1:0-2551 GCA_965366725.1 uncultured Kangiellaceae bacterium | reverse complement strand
AAACCATTATTGCGAATATGTATCCTGCCAATCCACAGTTTCTTGATAAGCGTTCTGAAACGCAGGCAAAGGCAGATGTAGAAGGAGCGAGAGCGGCACTTGGTCTGGCTAATGCGAGAGTGAAACAGGCTCGCGCACAACTTGATTATGATCTGGCTGATTATCAACGTACTCAGGAGTTGTTTAAAAAAAATAGTATTTCTCAGGCAGAATTAGAGCGCGCTGAACTTCGATTAAAAACACTCAAGGCTGAACTGGAAACAGCTGAATCTAACAGACAGGTAATGCAATCACGAGTTAGCGCGGCACAGGCACGGCTGTTGCAGCCAGAGAAAGAGATTGCTTCTGGTGATGAAAATAATGACAACTGTCATATTTGTATTTATTCACCGGTTGATGGAAGAGTATTAAGAATTTTGCATAATAGTGAAGGCATTGTTCCGGTGGGAACTGCATTGGTTGAAATTGGCGATCCGACTGATCTGGAAGTGATAATAGAAATGCTTTCTGTCAATGCGGTAAAAATCAATGTGGGTGATAAAGCACTCATTCGAAGGTGGGGAGGAGAGCAACAAATCAACGCGCAAGTAAGAGTGGTAGAGCCTTCCGGTTTTACCAAAATTTCATCTTTAGGTGTTGAAGAACAGCGAGTTAATATTATCTTAAGTTTTACAGACCCATTTGAAAAATGGCGTGCTTTAGGTGATGCTTTTAGAGTTGAAGCGGCCATTATTGTTGATCGTTCAGATGAGGCTGTTACGGTTCCGATATCAGCATTATTTCGTCATAACGAAGTCTGGTCAGTGTTTAAAGTGGTTGATAATGTTGCCGTATTACAAAAAGTTAAAACGGGGCGTCGTAATGATCAATTTGTTGAAATTATTGATGGACTGACGACAACTGAAAAAGTGATTATTCATCCTGGTAATAGTGTGGTTGATGGTGTTCGTATTGAAAGCCGTTAACAGTGGATTATTGAGTAAATGATTGATTAAATTAACTGTCGTTTTATAGGCTGGATTTTTGTGAGTTTAAGGAGATTTTATTAATGAAACCTGTTTTTTTTATAGCGCTCGTTTTGGCTATATGCTGTGCATTTGTTATTCAAGCTAATGAAGTTTCCTCATCAATTCTAGTGAGCGGAACTTCTAGTTGGGATAAAAGCCATTTTCAATATCCTGAAGGAAAATCTGAGATAAGTGTACAGAAAATTAAGGTAACGGTGAGTAAAGAAAAGTTATCACTAGCATTACATTGTCATACGATGCCCTTGGCAGCTTATGTTCTTAAGGGAAATCTTGAAGTTGTAAAACTAACCGGAGAACGAGAAGCCTTTACTCAGGGGGATGCATTTATAGAAGTGATGAATCAATGGCATAAAGGTGTATTTACTGAGGACACAGAGTTAATTGTCTTTTATGCTGGGGCAAAAGGAAATGCACTATCATTCAGTAAAGACAGTTCAGATGTTAACGCACATGAATGTCACTAGTTATTAGAGTTGTATTGGTCATGAGCTAATTGTTTTATGGGGTTGAGTCGATGTCAACAACGCCGGTATTTGAATTGTATGAAATTGATAAATTGCTATTGGCATTTAAGCGATAGATACAGGCATTAGGAGCAATATAGTCAGCATCATAGTCACTCGTGCTACCGTTAGAAACACTGGCACTTCCACTAACTAATACAGTGTTCCAGACAGAGATACAGTCTGCAACATTATTGAGTTGAGGATTACTTTCAAATGGTGGCCAGTTTTGTGCAGGCCAACCAAAGATGTTTATATCTAATTGACCAGCGCTGGTTGAACCATATACTTGAAGGTTATCCATAGAACCTGTTCCGCCTGCTGCGATCCATTTAACTCGCGCCAGATTAATGCTTGATTTAAAAGCTGATCCCGTTCCAGAAACATTTGCTGCCCAGGCACTATCTTGCAGGTTAACTAAGCGTGGGAGAATAATAACACTAATAATAGCTAAAATTATAATGACGACAATTAGCTCAATCAATGTAAATCCTTTTTCTTTATTCATGGTATAGGCATTATCCACTGAGTTTTCGTCATTTTATTTAGAACTGATATCATTATAGACTATCTTTAGACTGAATTATAACCAGTTAGCTTGGTTGACCTTGGAGATATTTGATGAGTCAGGTTTTCAAAAAATTGAATTATAAACAGGAAAATGAAATTCTGGTATTGAATGGGCCTGATAGTTTTCAAAGAGAAATAGATTTATTAGATGGTGTAAAAGTTGTGACATCTCTAGATGGAGTTAGTTCGGCCAGTTTTCTATTAGCTTTTTTTAATCAACAACAGGCGCTTGATAAGGCTATCACTCAGCTTTTACCTTTACTATTGGAAGATGCTAAGTTCTGGATTGCTTATCCTAAAAAGACATCAAAGCGTTATCAGTGTGATTTTAGTCGTGATACTGGTTGGGATGCTCTTTTTTCTCATGGATATAAAGGAGTACGTCAGATTGCGATTGATGAAGATTGGTCTGCTATTCGATTTCGGAAAACAGTATTAGTTAAGAGTAAG
>CBDUHU010000660.1:0-2555 GCA_965366725.1 uncultured Kangiellaceae bacterium | reverse complement strand
TATCTTTGAAGAGTCTTCCTGATTCTATCAAGTGGGTAATTCGGCCACTATTTTTGAATGGCTCACGAGTTACTGAAGGGTAATAAATTAATTTTTGCTTTGCCAGACTGCCAACATAAGGGTTGAGTGGCAATTGAGTTTCTATTAACTCGCGATAGGCAAGTTCCGAAATATATCTTACTCCATGAAATAGAACTATTTTATCAAATTTTTGATAGGTATTATAATCAAAAATAATGCTCATAAATGGCGCCAGGCCTGTGCCTGATGAGAGTAGATAGAGGTTTTTCCCTGGCTTTAAATCATCAATGACGAGGGAGCCAGTCGGTTTTTTACTAACATAAATTTCGTCGCCTGGCTGAATGTGTTGTAGTTGAGAGGTTAGTTTACCCCGAGGGACTTTGATACTGAGAAATTCAAGATGTTCCTCGTAGTTGGCACTTGCTATGCTATAAGCCCTCAATAGTGGCTTATTTTCATTAGCCAGACCAAGCATGACAAATTCACCATTACGAAACCTTAGACTGCTGTCTCGAGTTACTTTGAAACTAAACAGTTTATCATTCCAATGATGTACACTGATGACTTTTTGGGTTGCAATATTGGCCATAGGTTGAAGTGGATTCTTAAAGTAATAATGAGAACCATTCTTATTACATGAACCTTCAATGTCAAGGCCGCATACAATATTTGTTATGCGATACTAGAAATTAGTATTAATTTTGACCTTGTAATATCGTTGTAATTAAGTTTGGGCACTGATATATTCCACGGGCGATGTTTAGAAGTGATTTCATATCAGTGTTGGCTTGATTCAGGGATATCTGGCTTGCTTATACTGCTTAATTATTGAGCCGCTCTATAGACATAGTTGCTTGTCAGAAACTTCAGACTAATTAGTCTATAGTATAAATTCAAAGGGAGTTTTGAGTAAATTATTAGATGTTTTAACTAACTGTATGCAACCAATTGAATCAACAATAGCTGAAAACAGTCCTGACTCTGAGAGTTTTAAAAATGCACTCAAGAGCATGCTTGGCGCCACTGCTGGACGTTTTGGTGACGACTTTTTATTGGGGTTGGTAAAAGCACTCAGCCAGGTATTAAAGCTAGATTATGTACTAATCGGTCGCCTGGAAGGTCCTGCACAAACTAAAATTCGATCACTGGCCGTTTATTCCGATAACCAGATAAAATCCAACTATAGCTACAATTTATCAGGGTCACCCTGCGAAGTAACTGTATCTAACGGAATATGTTGGGTTCAAAGAAATGCCAGGGAGTTATTTTCTCAAGATCCCAGATTGGCTGAAATAAATGCTGAAGGCTATTTGGGGGTGACTTTAAATGACTCAAATAATCGTATAATCGGAGTTTTGGCTACTATCAGTTGTAAACCTCTATTACAACAGGATCCTCTGGCAGTCAGTGTTTTACAAATATTTGCCTATCGGGTTGCCGCAGAGCTTGAGAGAGAAGCGATCACCCAAAACCTGTTAGATGAAGTGAACGTAAATCAAACTCAATTAGATTCAGTGCCAGCATTAATGTTTATGCTAGATCGTGATGGTGTTTTTTTGCGTTGGAACAAGTATTTTCGATCCAAGTTTGGTTATGCTCATCAAGAAATGAAATCGCTAAAAGTACTGAGTGCAGTGCATCAGGATGATAGATCGCGTGTGGCTCAGGAAATTGAGAAGTCATTTAGTGAAGGTAGTGGTGTATTCTATTTAAATGGCATTACTAAGAATAACCAATGTGTACCTTTACTTGCGACGGCACAAACTTCTAGTTATGAAGGAAAGCCGGTGTTAGTTGGCGTTGCTATGGATATGACTGAGCAGCAGGTTGTCGAGAGAAATTTATTACGTTCTCAAGGGCGACTTGCCAGAAAGAATTCTCAACTTAGTTTGATTAATTCACTAGTTGAAAGATTACATGCCAGTCATAGTGTCAAACATGTCGCCGAAGAAGTTGTTAGCGTACTTAAGGATATTGAAGAAGGCGCATTACTAATTTTTTCTATTGTCGAAGCTGGTGAGCAAAGGTTAAAAATTATTAACAGTCATGGGATTGATGATTTTGTATTAGCTGCCAGAAACTCCCTTAAAGTTAGCGAGTGGGGATCTCCGACTAGTATTGCTATTGGTTCGCGTCAGCTGGAAGTTTTCAGGGATATTGTTAATGATAATAGAATCGATCCAGCGATTAAAGAGCTGATCAAGACAGAGAAAATTGTTAGCGGGTTAGTTATTCCCTTAATTTATAAGGATAAAGCCCTGGGGGGAATTACTATAGGCTTTAAATATGAGCCAAAACTGTCCGATGATGAACTTTATTTTTATCGCACTATTGGTTCAAGTGTTTCACTTGCTCTGGCTAATGCACGCCAATTTGAACGAATGGAAGAGTTAGCAACACAAGATAGTTTAACTGGACTACCTAATCGAAATGCACTTAAGCAGGATAGTCATCGGGCGTTAAAGCGGGCATTGCTCAGTGGTAAGAATCTTGGCTTGATATTGGTTGACCTCGATCGTTTTAAAGAGATTAAT
>CBDUHU010000659.1:0-2562 GCA_965366725.1 uncultured Kangiellaceae bacterium | reverse complement strand
TTTGAATCTGTTTGTCTTTTATTGAATAGCTCAAAATATCGTGAGGGGTATTGGAAACAGTCTTATCTGGGTGGCTTACATATAACAAACGGTTTCCGTCGTTGCTCCATTTTAACCCAGAATGTGCGCCTTTTTGGGCGACCGCCAGCCAACTCTTTCTGGCTTTAATATCAAAGATTTCGATTTGACCAAAATACCAGTTATGATCGGTCGGCTCTCTTAATGTATAGGCAATATAACGGCCGTCAGGTGATATTGAAAAAGCTTTTGCATCTTTACTGGTTTCAAACAGTTGTGAGGTTTTACCTGAATCAGGGTTGGCCAGATAAGTTGTTGACTGAGTTGAATACTCTCCCTTTATTTCATAGCGGCCTCTGACATATTGCCGTGTACCTTTTCTTTTTACGATAAATAACTGTTTGCCATCGGGCATCCAGAAGTACTGCCCCAATTGTGAGAATGGGACGCGCTTAATTGGTTTACCCTGAGGGGTAACCAACACCAGTTCAGCACCATTCTTACCTGTTTCAACATAGGAAAGTTGGCTAGTATTGGGGCGCCACTGTAGCTGTTTACCTTTAAATGGCTTATCTGACTGATAGGTTTGCTTACCATCTGTTGTCGTGATGAATAAATGTTTATTTGATGTATTAGACTCTATGTTTCGCTTGCTGATGGTATAGGCCAGATAGAGACCATCATCGGAAAGTTGATATTCGCTGATCGCCGGGCTTTCGATTACCGCTTTCATAAACTCATCGTCGCTTGGTTTGGCGATTATGTTGAAGGGGGCAATCAAAATGAACAATATGAGGAAAGCGGAGAAGTGCTGGGTTAGTTTTATTCTTTGCATTTTGGGGTAACCGGCTTTTAAGTTTTGGTTATCTTAGCGTTTTTGGTGAGGGATGCCAATAAGTGTTATTCTCAAAAGATTATTCAACGAAATAATAATTGACAGGGCTGATTATCTGTATGAATTGGACATAATGATCATAAAGGAACAAATATGTCTCTTTAAGGTATTTTAATCAAAAGAATAAAACCCCGAAAATTACCGGGGCTTAAGATTGAACTTTATAATGCTAATCGCTCTTCAAAATGTGACTGGGTTTTGAAGTGATTAGATTTTGAAATGATTAGATCTTGAAATGATTAGATCTTGATATCGTTAGATCTTGATATCGTTAGATCTTGTTACATTGTAGATCATAAATAGGACCGACGCCTGTCATATGAAAGTTCATATATTCACTGCCATCAAAGTCTTGTCGAAAACTCACATATTGAAACCTACAACGCCCATCTGGGTGGGTCATAGTAACAAAACCTCTGGCAATTTTACCGGTGATTACTCCTGTTAAGCGATTTCGGGTAATGCTCCAGTCATTGCTAGTGAAGAATGCTTCTTTAATATTCTCTTTCCAATTCCATGCATTTGCCCAACGCTTGGCTGCTTTGAGTGCTTTTGTTTTTTGCTCTGAATCTGAAATACCTTGAGAGGGTAAGCTTCTATTTGTAACTGCTTTTTGTCTCTTCTCCTCAGCGAGCCGTTCAAGCTCAGTTTTTACAGCCGCGAAATATTCAGTCATCATTTTATCAATCGTATTTTGCTTTTCTTTACTTGTCAGTATTTGACGAACATATGCTTTGTTATTAGAAAGAACATTGTAGTGATTGTTTTTACCCCAGAGTATTTTGCCTAAGCCAGATGCATTGGCAAATGTTGAAATCAAAACACCATCCTTCAGGTCAAATAAATAGTAGCTCGTAGCATGTCTGTATATATCGATACCAGCAATGTTGCTTTCTTGCGGTAAATACTCGTATTTATCTGTACCGCATTTTTGGCAAGGCTTTATATCAATTTGTTTTTTGCCATCTGTTTTGAAAGTTATTTGATAAGACTGCTGAGCGCTTCCCATATGTTCAACTGGCATGGCAAGGTAGTAGGTGCCGCCAGCGTGACTCATTTTACCAACTTCCTGATTCATGATTTTTGCAGAAAGATCGAGCGCAAAATTTTCAATTTTTGTACGTGATACTGATTTTGCTTTTAATGGATCTTTGGAGTAGATATTTGCATGGCCAATTTTACTCCATACTGTTCTACCTAATTGCCCATCCGGTTGAACGACCACCCAGCTTTCATCGTCGTATTGAAAAACATACCGGCCGATACTATTAAAAAACGTCGCGACTCCCAAGGTAGAACTCTCTTCTTTTAGAAAGGAATAGGTAGCGGTTGGACATCCTTTGCAACCAACTGCAAGCACGATTTTATTTCCCAGATTTCCAAAGTCCATTTCAACTTGGGTTTTTCCACGCTCAGGTGTACCTAGATGGTAGGAACCTTTGATTTTATCTCGAGATAACTCACCAGCCATTAGCATTGGAGAAAGTAAAGTTAGAAGTGTGAGTGCTATTTTTATCATTCTGGTTCCTTAGAAATTATTATTGTTAAAGCTTAACCGGTTATGCTTGGGAACAGTTTAAATTCTAACCAATATATAATGATTAATTATGTATTGACTATAATTTTTTCCCCTATTCCAGGAGAGTTTT
>CBDUHU010000658.1:0-2566 GCA_965366725.1 uncultured Kangiellaceae bacterium | reverse complement strand
ACCATAAACGAATACAATAAATGAACCTAGATTGGAAATAGTCTCCAAGCCATACCTGACCAACGAAGAACCAATATATTTTTTTTGAAATTTCGCAGATACAGCTAATGGAGCCAGAATATAACCAAAATGTTCAATAGTGCTTTCTAAAAAGACCGGGCTGAAGGCAGCGTGACCTGCTATTTCATTGTTCTCTATGGCAACAAGAGAAATTGTTTTAGCAGGATGATTCTCGTTTAACAGGTTGATTGCTAAATCAGATACTATCCTGGCCTCTGAATTGTCAAAAGCTTGAAGATGCACATTTTTAATGCTTTCTGCGTCATCTATGGTTGCTTCTCTTATTTTCATAGATGTCTACTTTTTTGGGGGAGCCTCTGTGTTAAACACGAGGGACTTGTTATGTGATTCCTATACACAAAATTTACGATAATTTTGTTAACCTATTTATGAATTTCAAACACTGAACCAATTTTTCTATGCCCGAGTTTCTCATAATAAGCATCTTCGTCTGACAATGCGTAAACATTTAAATGCTGAAAATCCATCTTTACTTTGGCTATGAGCGTTCTTCCAATTGTTTTACTCCGCCATTCTGGAACCACGAAAAGTTCACTAATATAGATAGCGAAACCATCATCCAGAAGCGCTCTCAAGTACCCGCCGAACGACTCATTTACGTAGCAAACATATGTGATACTCTTTCTTAGACTCTTTTTGTAATTGTCTATGGCTCTTTCATTCGTAAATATATCCCAGTTGGGATCTTCATTAATTGCTGATATCACAGCATTTTCATGTTCACGCTTGTATCTGAATATCTCCATTAGCAAACCTTCGGGTTTAAAGGCTAACGCCCTGGCTCACTGGCCGTTGTGCGAAGAGCGGTGTTTTTAACACTACAAAAACTGACCGTGGCCAGCGATCCGGTGCAGCATATTATTATGCAGCCGATACATTGCGGTTTCCTGATTAAAGACCAAAAGGGTCAGAGTCACTGCTGTCCCATAAACTTAATTAAAAAAGGCTTAATACCTCCTGCTTGTTATAATGAAAGTGCGAACAAACACTATAAAAACAGAAGGATTAAGCCATGGCACATAATAATACGGTTTTCTCACAATTACTCAAATTAATTTCGAGACATGAATTTGAGTCACTGTCAAAAGCGCATCATAAAGGTCGAAAGTTGCGCAAAACCAGCCGCTGGTCCCAATTCGTTTCACTTTGCTTGGGCCAACTTGCCGGGCGACATAGCTTGAGAGACATAGAATCCAACATGAAGGCACAATCAAGTCGGCTCTATCATCTGGGTGCTCAACCCGTAGCAAAGTCCAGCCTTGGCCGATTGAATGAACAGCAACCCTATACGATGTATGAAGCGCTCTTTGCCCAGCTCTACGCGCGCTGTCAGCAGTTAGCACCCAAGCATCGTTTCCGTTTCAAAAATAAACTGTATTCATTGGATGCTTCGCTGATTGATCTGTCATTGAAGATCTTTCCTTGGGCGCATTATGCGTTAGGCAAGGCCGCAATGAAGTTACATGTTGGTCTTGATCATAGCGGCTATATTCCTCAGTTTGCCGCCATTACAGAAGGTAAAGTAACCGATATTGAAATAGGACGTACGCTGCAATTTAGTCCAGGCAGTATTGTCGTATTTGATAAAGGTTACACTGACTATAAATGGTTTAAGGCACTGAATAACAAGGGTGTTTTCTTTGTGACGCGCCTGCGTAAGAATGCTATCTGGCGAGTAAATGAAAGACGTTACGTCGATAAAAACACAGGGCTTACCTGTGATCAAACCATTACGCTAACGGCTATCAAAGCGCAGAAAATTGGGATGCCAAAGTTGCGGCGCATTGGTTACCGTGACCCGGAAACAAACCAGTACTACGAGTTCATAACAAACAATTTTAAGCTTAGTGCGAATACGATTGCTGCAATCTATAAAGAACGCTGGCAAGTTGAATTGTTTTTCAAGTGGATAAAACAGAATCTGAAAATTAAAGCTTTTATTGGTAATAGTAAAAACGCCATCATGACCCAGATATGGGTGGGGTTATGTACCTGCTTAATGCTGGCTTATATCAAATTTTCCGCGAAACTGAATTGGTCGTTGCAGAAAATAATCCGAATACTACAACTCAACTTATTTATGAGGCGAGATCTATTATCGCTACTGCGTGGCGATCCGCCACCCGACACGGGTCAGGAATATAATCAGATGGCGTTGATATAAAAGTTTATGGGACAGTAGTGACTCTGACCCTTTTGATCCACATTTGTCACCGACCAATTTTCGCTAATGCTTTGTCTAGAACAATCTTGAAGCGCTCAAAATTTTCAATCTGAGGTAAATGACCCAAGTCTGTTAATTCATAAAGTTCGGCATCATGTATAAGACTGACTGCCGATTTACCTAAGCGATCGTAACGACCAAGTTCATAATCAACACCTGGCCTTTTCCAGTTTCGCCCCGGGCCTGTACGATCACGAGTACCAATAATTAGCCTGACAGGAACAGACAAATCATTAAACTCTGTAATAACAGGTTGGGTAA
>CBDUHU010000657.1:0-2567 GCA_965366725.1 uncultured Kangiellaceae bacterium | reverse complement strand
ACAGTCAAAGGGGATAAGTCTAAGCTAGGCAGTTATAGCGCGATTGTAGTGGGTCATCAAAGCTCTTTCGTGGTGGTTAATGCATATACACAATCTGGCTATAGTCGAAAAGACATCGACGTAGATTATGATGCAGTGAGAAAAGTCTTTGCGTTAATAAAGCAGGACTTTTCAGGTAAACGAATTGGTTACCCTTTAATAGGAGCTGGTTTGGCTGGTGGTGACTGGAATGTGATTGAAGCGATTATCAAGCAAGAGCTAGATGGCGAAGATCACACCTTGGTTAAATTTATGCCAACAAAATAGAGTTTTAGATGAGTAAAGAAAATGAACAATAAGATAGAAACAATCACTATGTACCGTCCAACAGGCAAGAATGAGTTGCAGTTAGTGATAGATAGTGGGTACAAAAAATGGCCACCACGTTTGCCAATGCAACCAATTTTCTACCCAGTTACCAATGAGCAATATGCCATTGAAATTAGTAATTGGAATGTCAAGGAAAAGGGGATTGGTTATGTCACCAAATTTGACGTTAACAAGTCATTTGTTGATCGTTACAAAATTGAGACTGTTGGTGGCAGCAACCATACTGAGTGGTGGATACCTGCTGAAGATCTTGAAGAACTTAATGACAATATTGTTGGGTTAATAGAAGTGATCGGTGAGTATACCGAAATTGTGACAGTTTAACTCCTTCCCAACATACTGAAAAGAGCAGGGATTTAAGTCCACAATATTATCAATGAGTGGACTTTTTGAAGGAATAAGAAAAATGAAAGATAAAACAAAAAGAACATCGAAGTTCCTGAGTTATGTATTAAGACATAACCCTGCGGAAATCAATTTAGAATTAGATGAAAACGGCTGGGCATCCATCACTCAGTTAATTAGTAATGCAAATGCTAAGGGTAAAAATATTACTCGAGAATTAATTGAACAAGTTGTTATCACAAATGATAAGCAACGCTTTGCAATTAGTGATGATGGAAAAATGATCAGAGCTAACCAGGGACACAGTGTTAAGATTAAGCTGGATCTTGAACCATCGGTTCCACCAGCAGTATTGCTACATGGAACGGCAGAGAAAAACCTTGGGCTAATTACAAGCTGTGGTCTTAATAAAATGAGTCGTCACCATGTTCACTTGTCTGAATGTAAAAAAACAGCAAGTGCAGTTGGTCGGCGTTATGGAAAATTAGTTTTGCTTGAGGTTGATACCATTAAGATGATTAGTGATGGATACGAGTTCTTTAAAAGTGAGAATAATGTTTGGCTGGTAGATTCCGTACCGAGTCAGTACATCAATATTTTACGAAATAAGTAGAGTCAAACAAGTAGAACAAAATTGAAGTAGCCAAAAATGCAGTGAATTAGTTATGAAAACAATAGAAGAAGTACGTACAAAAGACGAACTGGTTGAGTTCGTCGCACGTGGTAAAAAAGCAAAGTACCTGTGTTTCTGGGGACATACGAAAAATAATTCTCAGGAAGTATCCGAAATATGTCTTAGCCAATGGTATGGTTCAAAGTTTGAAATTGATGGTATTGTCTACCCAACGGCTGAACACTTTATGATGGCTGAGAAGGCACGCCTATTTGAAAGTAGGAGTGCGACCAATAGTACTTTGCTTAAGCAAATAATCGAAGCGCCTCATCCGCAAAAAGCAAAGCAGTTGGGGCGTCAGATTGAAGGTTTTACCAATCAAGAGTGGAACCAATACCGATTTGATGCAGTGGTAAGGGGGAATGTGGCTAAATTTACTCAGAACCCAAAGCTAGCCGAGTTCTTATTGGGAACCGGTAAACGGGTGTTAGTGGAAGCCAGTCCAGCAGATAAAGTTTGGGGAACAGGATTGGCTGAAGATCATGATGATGCGACCAACCCGTTTAAGTGGAAAGGCTTAAATTTGTTAGGTTTTGCTTTGATGGAAGCGCGTGTGAGATTAAAAAATTAATTAAATAAAGTTGGTAAGGACTATGGAAAATATAGAAGTAATACAAGGAGATATTACCAAGCTTAAAGTTGACGCAATTGTTAATGCGGCAAATGTTAGCTTATGCGGCGGAGGCGGTGTTGATGGTGCCATTCATCGTGCTGCTGGCAAAGAACTCCTGGCTGAGTGCCGAACCCTCGGTGGCTGTGATACTGGGTTCGCGAAGATCACTAAAGGCTATGACTTACCGGCTAACCATATCATTCATACAGTTGGGCCGGTTTGGTATGGTGGTCATAAGAATGAAGAAGCGCTACTTGCCTCCTGTTATCGAGAATGTTTAAGGCTCGCTACTGAGAATGGAATAACATCAATTGCGTTTCCGGCAATTAGCTGTGGTTCCTATAGGTTCCCAATTGATAAGGCGTGTGAGATTGCTGTGAATGAAGTTATTACTTTTCTTGAAGAGAAAAGTATTGACTTAAAAGTAACTTTTGTCTGTTTTGATAGAAAATTAATGAAAATTCTCTATCAAAAGAGAACAGTAGTTTTAAGGAGCTAAATAAGTGAAAATAAAATTGGTAGCTTACAGTTTAGAGTTGTTCTATGCGTGGAAAAAATACTTTGACA
>CBDUHU010000656.1:0-2567 GCA_965366725.1 uncultured Kangiellaceae bacterium | reverse complement strand
ACATATCGATCCCGTAGCACTTTGGACATGATGTTATGTATTTGAAAATTGATTGTTTTGCAAAATGCATTTAGACAGTAGCGGATTAAATTTTAAATGACATAGATAATAATTAACTTTTCGTGGCATATCTCATGCAACCAGCAGCACTACAAAAGACCGAAGAAAAAACCAGTGACACTGCTTCGCCGGTATTGCAGCGCCAGGAAGAACCCGATGATCTTGAACAAGAAAACACTTCCGAAGTTATTACACCACTTTATTTACAGACAAGTGCTTTCGGCTTGGATAGTGACGATAATCCTGAACAGGATGGAGCTGAAGAAACCGATACTACCTCAGATGTCCAAGAGTTTGCTGATGATCATGACGAAACTGAATCAGCTGATAGCATTGAAACAACAAATTCTAGTATAGAGTTACAACGACAACCGGTAACTGAAGAGACAGAAGAAGAACAAGAGCCTGACATAGCTACTGGTATACAGGCAAAACTTACTATTGGTGCTCCCAATGATAAGTATGAACAGGAAGCCAATCAAGTGGCTGATACTGTTATGCGGTCACCTGCCGATCGTATTGCCCAACCTTTCGATAAAGATGAAGAAGAACAGGAAGCACCTAACAAGTTAGTCCAGGCCAAGTCACTAACTCCACCTTACCTGCAACGTCGATTCACCGATCATAAACAAAATCAGTCTGCCGCATTCAGCAGTGATCAAGCAGACATCATTCAATCGAAATCTACTAGCGGTAGAACTCAAGATTCTTCCGGCCAGTTAGGTTCGGTTGTTAATAATCCCACCGGCGGTTCGTCCTTGCCTGTCTATGTGCGCAATCGCGTAGAACCAGTACTGGGAGCCGATCTTGGCCATGTCAAAGTGCATAATGACAGTAAAGCCAACCAGGCCGCTGACTCGATCCAGGCCAAGGCCTTTACCCATAAGAACAATATCTATCTGGCAAAAGACCAAAGCGTTCATGACATTAGATTAATGGCCCATGAGTCCACACATACCGTTCAACAAGGCGCGAGCACACCTTATACAAATAACAAGCTCAACAAATCCCCAGATAAACAGGTAAATCAAAATACACCTAATATCCAGGCCATTGGTATTCCTTTTACAGATTATGAACTTGATCTGAGTGTTCGGGGTGTTAAAAATGCAGCGCGCATTGCCAAAATCACCGCCGTAGAAAGTGCAAAATGGGTAAGAGATACAGCAGTTTCAGCCTTTAAGTGGATTTACGATAGAATAAAAGGGTTGATTAATACAGGTATTGATTATCTACAAAATAAATATAAAGAATTCGAAACATTTGCCAAAACCTCCTTCGATAACGTTAAAAATGGGTTAAGTAATTTATTGGGTCATATTACCGCCCCGGTCAGTGTTGTGATGTCGGCCGTCCAGAATATGGACGCGGATGTCATTAGTTCTGCCTGGAGTGTACTTAAAAGCGGGGCCAATCTGGTCTGGAAAGGATTTAAAGCAGTCGTTGACGGTGTACTTGCTATTGGAGAAGGGATTTGGAAAGCCGTATCAGGCTTTGTTGATTCCACATTTGGCGCAATCAGGTCGTTGATGGACAACTGGGGTTTCAGACAACTACCAAATTCTTGGCAACGCGCGGCAAAACGGCTCTTCAAAAAAATTCGAACACTATGGCAAAAAGTACGTAACTTTATTACCAGAGTATTAAAAGAACTCAGGGCATTCACCAATGGAATCCTTGATGCTATCGGCAGTTTTGTTAAAAAAGTCATTTCTACAGCGATTGCAACAGTCATAAAAACGATAAGAACCATTGTTAAGGCTTGGAAATTTATTAAAAAAATTGCCAGCGATCCTGAAGGATTTATTCGCCCCCATATCGACAAACTTGCTGACAAATTGATTACTCAAACCCCACCAAAAGCCAAGGCACTAGGTCGCAAGAAAGCAGAGGAAAATTATAAAGGCAATACTTCTTCGACAGCAACCGCGGGTATTATTCAACGTTCACCTTCGTCCAAGGAACCAAAAAGAAGCACTGCCGGCTTGGTTGAGGTCTTTAAAGGCCTTGTGAAGGCCACTGATACTCAGTTTTCAAAGCTAAATATCCGCGAAATGCTATGGACTACCATAGTTAATCTCTTCTGGCCTCCGGCAACAATCCGTGCCGTGGGACATGAATTTAAAGAACTGTGGGAAAAAGACTGGGCGAATGCAGCAAACAGCCTTTACGCACCACGAAATATTCTCAAAGAACCCCTGGGATTCTTCCACGACGTATGGACTAATATTTTGATCCTGGTTGATTTCCCCCTGGCACTGTGGAGACGGCTTAATAATGTTTTAATGCTATTGTTGCCAATAATTACCGTAATTCTGATAATCATTTTAGCTATTGTCGGAGGTGTTATCGGGGCGGTATTTGGTGGTGGTGCTGGTGCCATTCCAGGAGTAATAGTAGGAGTAAAGGCAGGTTTTGCAGTTGGAATGGCACTCGGCGAAATATTATTACTCTCATTTCTTGCGGCCGAGGGGATATCTATACAAAAATCACTCTTAGACTTGTAT
>CBDUHU010000655.1:0-2567 GCA_965366725.1 uncultured Kangiellaceae bacterium | reverse complement strand
ACTGGAATTAAATAGTCAGTTCCCAACTTAGCTTCTGTTATTCCGCCGGTTTTACTGGCAAGAACAGGCACCCCTCTTAACATTGCATCGATACAGATCATACCAAAACCTTCTCCCCAGATAGAAGGCATCAACAAAACTTTAACATCTTTAAATAGTTGATTAAGATCTGACTGATTCTCAAAGAACTCTATATTAGATAAAGACTTCATTTCTGCAATATTTTCGGGTGTCGTTCCCCAGCCAGGCACTACCGCAAATTTTATCTCAGGATTATTTTTGGCTAATTCAAGTAAAATTGAAATACCTTTAACTTCACACGGATTAACCGCCAGAACATATTGATTGGAAAAGTCACCAAGCGCCTGATGAACATCACCAAAATGAGGGGGATGGTTAACAAAAATAGACGGATGTTCCATATGCGTCTTAAGATAATCTGCAACATAGTGGCTAATTGTGATAATAGTATGAACTTTTTCAATTAGTAATTTACGACTTTCACCGGGATAGAAACTCTCGGGGCCAAACGGAAGCATCTGTGGAGTATGAGCGAAATACACAATATTATCTGGACTCACTTCAATCGCTGCTCTTAACAGCAACTGAGAGGAGTCTTCTGCTGAAATAAAAACCCAGTCTGGTTCAAAGTAACTAATTTCTGATTGTAACTTATTGCGCAAATCATTGGCTTCAATGACGGCAATAATATTCACACCATTAATGGAGAACTCAAGGTAACTATCGTTATCAATAACATCGATATTTTGCTGTTTTAGTTGTTCAATCAATTGTTCAATGGTGATATCTGAAGGTACTGCTAATGCAGGAGTAACAACATTAACCTGATAACCTAGTTCAACTAATCTCTCGACCAGAATTCTATTGGACTTGTTGGCTCCACCGTGACAACGCGTATAAGGCAAGTTCATGGTAAGCAAGATCTTTCGTTCTTCCTTTAACTCAATATCGCTATCACTTAACAACTTTTCTATCTGATCGACGTCCAGTTGGTCGAATCTTAGTTTTCTGACAACGTTTGCCAGAGCTTTAATTGTTGGAGCTTCAAAAAACGCCTGATATTCAAACTTTACATCAAATAACTCTGTGACTTGATGATTTAGCCGTGCGATTAATAATGAATAACCACCTAACTCAAAAAAATTGGCATTAACACTAATCTCATTAGCATCCAACTTCAATAATTCTGCCCAGACCTCAACGAGTTGCTGTTCTATGGTTGTAGAAGGTGGAATATATTGCGTTTGAAGATTAGCGCTAGCAACAGCGGGAAGAGCTCTTCTATCGATTTTACCATTAGCGGTCAATGGAAATTCATCAAGCACAATAAATGCCGAGGGCAGCATATACTCAGGTAAACTCTGCAGCAATCGTTGTTTGATTTCATCAACAAATAAATTCAAGTCAGTTTTTGCATCATCAGCTTTCACCAGATAAGCAACTAGTTGCTTTTGTCCCGGTCTGTCTTCTCTGACAGTCACTAAATTAGAAGTAACAGAATCAATAGCGGAGAGATGTTGTTCGATTTCGCCTAATTCTATTCTGAACCCTCTGATTTTAACCTGATCATCGGTTCGGCCAATAAATTCAAGTTCGCCATTGCTAAGATACCGAGCCAGATCTCCGGTGCGATAAAGACGCTCGTTACTTTTGCTTGAATAAGGGTTACAGATGAATTTTTCGTGAGTCATTTTATCCTGATTAAGATAACCTCTGGCGACGCCAGGCCCACCAATATATAACTCTCCAATAGCCCCTGACGGAACCAACTGTTGATTTTCATCAAGCAAATAAGTTGACGAATGTAGCGTGTGTTTTCCAATAGGAATTGAACTTCCTTCAGGTACAGAATTGACTTCGGAAGTAATGGTAAAGGCAACAGTTTCAGTCGGACCGTAAGTGTGAATTAAATGTTTTGGCGGACAATTTTTAATAACATACCGTACGGAAGCTGAATCAACTTTATCTCCCCCCCAAAGTAAGTACTTTAGTTTTGAAAATGGTCCCTTTAGATGCTGGCAATATTGACTAAACAAACCCGCTGTTAGTTGTAAAATAGTTGCACCGCCACTACCAAGCTGTTGCGAAAACTGTTCAACATCCATTAGACATTGGTGAGAAATCAGTTGAAGTTTAGACCCGTTTAGAAGCGCCCCCCAAATTTCCCAGGTTGAAGCGTCAAATGCAGGATTAGCACAATAAACCATACAATCTTCAGGAGTAATTTCGACGCAAGGTTCATCAATAACAAGTTGTAGCACATTCTCATGTTCAACCATTACTCCCTTAGGGTTTCCAGTTGAACCAGAAGTGTAGATTATATATGCAAGCTGGTTTTTATGTTGTTGACTATTCGGTAAAACATTCTCTGTTGAATAATTTGAGTAAAGACGATTAAATGATTCACGTTTGATAACTTCTAACAAAACATAACTTGTTTCAACAAAAGACTGCTGATAATTTTCCTGTACAAGCAGGTAGCTTAGTTTGGTATCACTAATCAAATAGTCCTTCCTGGCAGTTGGCCACTGAGGATCAAAAGGAAC
>CBDUHU010000654.1:0-2590 GCA_965366725.1 uncultured Kangiellaceae bacterium | reverse complement strand
TGGCCAATGGATGTCGCTTGATTGACGATACTTACAATGCCAACCTCGACTCTATGAGTGCTGCAATTGAATTACTCAGTCAGTACAAAGGAAAGCGAATTCTGGTTGTTGGTGATATGGCAGAATTAGGTGAGTTTGGTCGACAATGCCATGAAGAAGTTGGCTTAATGTCAAAACAGGCTGGTATTGACGTCTTGTATAGCTGCGGTGTGTTAACCCAGTTTACCCAATCAACGTTTGCTGGAGAAGGCGAACATTTTTCTGCGCAAAAACAACTAATCGACAAGTTATCTACAGTGATTGATCACGATACAACGATTTTAGTGAAAGGCTCTCGTAGCGCCCATATGGAAAATGTGGTTAATGCGTTAATCGACAAGTTCTCTATTGCTGAGCAAAAAGACGACGTCACATCACAACAGGAGGCGCATTAGTCATGTTGCTTTGGCTTGCAGAATATTTACAACAATATTATACCGGGTTTAATTTATTTGGTTACCTCACTATTCGTGGGATATTAGGAGTGCTGACAGCGCTGCTTATTTCCCTTCTGTTAGGACCGCTTATGATACGTAAACTGGCTGGCAAACAAATTGGCCAGACAGTAAGGGATGATGGTCCTAAATCTCATCTAAGTAAAGCCGGAACACCAACAATGGGCGGAGCTTTAATCTTAATTGCGATTGCTGTTGCTACTTTGATGTGGGCTGATTTGACCAATCGTTATGTGTGGGTTGTATTATTGACAACGCTCGGATTTGGTCTGGTAGGGTGGGTTGATGATTATCGTAAGCTTATTTATAAAGATCCCAAAGGGCTTGCTTCTCGCTGGAAATATTTCTGGCAATCAGTTATCGGTGTGCTGGCAGCTGTCTATCTTTTCTTGAGTGCGCAAGTAGATGCGGAAACTATTCTGATCATTCCATTTTTTAAGAATGTTGCGATTAATCTGGGGCTTTTTTACATCGTACTGACCTATTTTGTCATTGTCGGAACCAGCAATGCGGTAAATCTGACCGACGGTCTTGATGGACTAGCTATACTGCCTTCGGTACTTGTTGCCGGGGCTTTGGGGATTTTCGCTTATGTGACTGGAAATGTGAACTTCTCCAGTTATTTATCTATTCCCTATATTCCCGGTAGTGGCGAACTGATTATTTTTTGTGGTGCTTTAGCTGGTGCCGGGTTGGGCTTCCTGTGGTTCAACACTTATCCAGCTCAAGTTTTTATGGGAGATGTTGGTTCCCTGGGGTTAGGTGCCGCATTGGGTACTGTTGCAGTGATTGTTCGCCAGGAATTAGTTTTATTTATTATGGGCGGTGTTTTTGTGATGGAAACAGTTTCAGTTATTTTACAAGTTGCTTCATTTAAATTAACTGGCCGGAGAATTTTTAATATGGCTCCATTACACCATCATTACGAGTTAAAGGGTTGGCCCGAGCCTCGTGTGATTGTGAGGTTCTGGATTATTTCCGTGGTGCTTGTACTGGTAGGTTTAGCGACCTTAAAAATACGATAGGTTTATTTGAGTAATGTCTGACACTTTGCAGAAAAAGCTAATTTGTGTATTTGGACTTGGACAGTCCGGGCTTTCTGCTGCACGTTATTTACAAAGAACCGGACAAGCATTCTTTGTGGTCGATTCCAGAGAATCACCGCCGGGAAAAAATGCTATCAGTGAATTAGATTGTTGCCAAAAAACTATCTTTGGTAGTGTGCCTCAATCTGAGCTTAACCGCGCAGAACTGATTATCCTGTCGCCAGGAGTTTCGCCTGATATAAATGAAATACAAACAGCAAAATCTGCGGGTGTCGAAGTCATAGGTGATATTGAATTATTTAGTCGAATGACCAGAAAGAAAATTGTGGCTATTACTGGATCAAATGGAAAAAGTACGGTCACTGATTTGACTCACCAATTGGTTTGTGCGGCAGGGATAAATGCAAAAATTGGTGGTAACTTCGGAATTCCTGCGTTGGATTATCTACCAGAAGATGAAGCTGATATTTATATATTGGAACTATCAAGTTTTCAGCTGGATACGACTCGGTCACTAAAACCTGTGGTCGCGGTGATCTTGAATATTTCTGAAGATCATATGGATCGCTATCAATGTTTTGAGGATTACCGTCGTTCAAAATTAACTATCGCCAATCAGGCAGAACATATCATAGTTAATGCTGACGATCCGCTGACCCATATAGAGGAGCCGGGCGCACACTGCAAATCGATAAACCAGTTTAGTTTAAAAGATAATACCAGCAGATATCATCTAACCAATCATCAGGACGAACTCTGGTTGGTTTCTAACTCCCGAAATATCTGTCAGGTTAGTGGTTTGAAAATGAGTGGTCTTCATAATTGGAGTAACGCACTTGCTGCACTGGCAACACTCGATCAGTTAGAGATTGATATTAACCAGTCAGTATTAACGGCGTTGACTCAATACACTGGTTTATCCCATCGATTCCAGCTAATTTCAAAGCGATTTAATATTGACTGGATTAATGATTCTAAGGCGACTAACGTTGGCGCTACTATAGCAGCATTGAATAGTATTGATAAAAAATATTATTTTCCAGCAGTTCT
>CBDUHU010000653.1:0-2599 GCA_965366725.1 uncultured Kangiellaceae bacterium | reverse complement strand
AAAAAGGGCTTTTGCTTTATCAAGTGATATCCACATTTCGATATCGACCGAAGGTTCTTTAACTTCGCTCGCTGGTAAATGATATTGAGCGCCGGACCAACTACTCTCGATAACATTCCAGCCATAACTTGCAGGTTTTGTTTCATGAATAATAATTGCAGCCGATGCACCCTGGCGAGCGGCTTCTTCATATTTATAAATCCAGCGGCCATAATAGGTCATTGAATTTCCATCAAACAATTTCGGATCTTGTGATGCATATCCAGGGTCATTAATAAGAATAACGACGGTTTTTCCCTTCACATCAACATTTTCATAGTCGTTCCAGCCATATTCCGGAGCATTAATTCCATATCCTACGAAAACTAGTTGAGATTCTATCAGATCTATATCAGTTTTCATCTGACGAGAGTTAGCGACATAGTTCTTCAGGTAATCAAACTGAATAGAGCCAATCGTCAAGTTTTCTCTTATATCTGTGGTAATGGAAACTAGCGGCACTGACTGGAGAAAGCTACCATTATTCCCAGCTTTAAAACCAAGTTCTTCGAATGCATTCTGGAGAAAACTGGTTGTTTTTTGCCCGCCTTTTGTCCCCGGCTCTCTACCTTCATAGCTATCAGAGGAGAGCTCTTTAATATCTTGCTTTAGCTGGTTTAGATTAAATGATTGGTAAGCTTTAGCGAAATTATCTTCGGCTTTTGAGGTTGGTATACAAAATATGGTCTGGGCCAGGATAAGTAAAAAGATGATTTCATATAATCGACTGTTTGAATGCATTACTGATAATACCGTGTTGATGACAATTTTGTGAGATTAACGTGGTTTAGTTTATTTTGCCAGTCAGGAGTGACAAAAAACTAAGCAGTTGAATTGCTTTGAGCATAAATCAGGCAATTTAGCTCTTTTATAATAGCGGAAGGGAGCGACTAAGATAACGATTTTGATAAATTTTAATATTACAGGTTATCAGCTACCTTGGAGGTGGTAGCTGATATACGAAGTTTGAACTATTCAATAAGTTGAGGCCAGTTATTATCAGCATTCTTAACGATTTCTTCTTTATTGCTTTCCCATTTTTCTGCAATATCCTGATCATAACTTAAATAGAGTTTTCCATTATGAATAGACCAAAACTCAGGATCTCCTCCTGCGGTTCTATTGTCAGCAGCAGCATAAGCGCAATAACCACCATATTGCGGTGCATATTTTTCAGGGTTGAGATTGAACAGTTGTAGATTCTCCGCATTATAAAATTGCCAATTTGCGCCTTTATATTGAGTCCGATATTTTTTCTTTCCCTTAAGTGCTTTTCCTTCTTTAAAATAAGCAACTGTGTCATAACCTGAGAGAGCGGTGTCACTAAAAAAGCCAGTATATACTTCATCTTCACCAGCTGAAGACATCTGCGGGAGCACTGTGATTAAACTAACAAGTAACAGGATTAAATAGCGCATAATAATTCCTTTGGTTTCTGGAGGTTAAGGGAGTGGCAATTCACCTATAAAGCTAACTACCGGATGAAGGCGTTACCAGCAATGATAGATATTCACTGGCATCTGGTCTGAAGCGATAATCATCTGTCTGATCGCTGTAAAGAATAGTTCCTCGTTTATCAGTCACAATAACTGTCGGGTATACAGTGTTGTTGTCAATTCCGTGTTGAGACAAACCAATGGGTAGTCCATTGCGATCAACAATCCCTAAAGTTTTTGCAGCATTATTATTCTCATCGTTGAGAAACATAAAAGGTACATCAAATTTTGCTGCAAGTTTTTGGGTGACTCTGTCCGGCTGGGGAGATATTAAGATAAATTGAACACCACCATAAATAGCCTGCTTATAACGTGATACCACTTCTTTTATTTGAGCGACACAAAACGGACACCAGCTTCCTCGGTAAAAAATAATAACTGCTGGCTTTCCTATAAACTGCCTTGAGTTAATATTCGCGGCACCTTTGGAAAGGTTAAATTCCGGGAGTTGATTTCCTTTTTCAAGTTGTTTGCGTGGTAATCGATTAAAAGAGGAAAACCAGTATGTATAAAGAAAAAATAATGTTGCGGTTAACAAAGTAAGTACTAGCGGATATAACAATACTGAATCAGTTGTTTGAGTATTCAGGTAAGCATATATTCCTATGATTGACCCAATAACTGATGTCGCGCTAATAAGTGGCATATGAGGGTTAACTTGAGTCATATTTTTTAGCAGTGTAATCTGTATTAAAAACAGTAGAAATGGCAAGTTAGCAATTGTTAATGCAACCCATGATAAGATGAATCCATCACGATAAAAACCGAATAAATTCATGCTTGCTATAATGAGTAATATGGGAATGAGTAGCCCAATAAAAATAGGTTTAAGTGAACTCATGATAATAATTACTTAGCCTGTTACTGCTTAAGGTGTAATGGTGACAGAAAAAAAATTGATTTGTTACAGCTGGTTTTGAACTGCGACTGATAAAAATAAGTCAATTAACAAATTGAATGATTGGTAAATGTTTTTGACCAATTTGTGATATTTTTGTGATGAAATAATGCTAATCTAAAATGTTTAGGGTTAAAACTTCACAATTTCTTCTTTCAACTTTCCT
>CBDUHU010000652.1:0-2614 GCA_965366725.1 uncultured Kangiellaceae bacterium | reverse complement strand
TTGTTGCTAAAACATATTGTGAGCATAAACACATCCATGATTTTTATTGTGATGAGCCTGACACATAAATAGCGCCGACATACCAAAAGCAAGACCAATTTCCAGACTATTTTTGATCTCATTTTCCAGAATCAAGTCATAAAGTCTGCTGCCAATATCAGAAGAGATAGCCCAGGGAAAAACAAATCTTTCAGCTCCCGAAAGATTTGAAACTTTCCCTTCAGTGTAGAGCTTTTTAATATGTGTATTATCAAAAACCTGATCAAGGTGAAAGAGGTTATAAGCACCAAACAACAAATCGGACAAGGGACGAATTAACGTCATTGGCTTCGCCTTTCCTTCTTTATTAATCCCCTTGTTTCGGATCATTACGGCGATAAGATCCGCATCAAAATTAGTTAACATTCTTAGTTCTTCGAATGTCATCGACAGACTATCGTCAATCTTTTGCTTTTCTGGTTGAACCTCATTGCTGACATAATAAGATAACTGATTGGATGTTGAGACAATATAAATTAGATCTTCCCGATCTATTATTTCAACTTCTACAACCCAGTCTGGTGCATCAAAATTTGGATTATGATAACTGGCAAGAACATTTAAAAACTGTAACCCTAATTGTTTGACCGTAGCAGAAGCTTCAACATATTCGGTTTTTGATAATTCAGGCCGATTAATTTTGGGAGCTTTAATTATCTTATTATCAGTTGAAGCCTCCTGGCTATTTTCTTCTATCCAGCTCTCAATGACCTTTGATCTGAACTTCTTACTTCCCATCATTTAACTTCCTCTACACTATTCTGATCAACAAGTTGTTTTAAATATCCTAATGAACCGCGAACTGCAGCGTAGTCAACACCAAAGTCCTGTAAAAATGCGATTTCATCAACTCCAACACTTGAAGCTTTATCAATTTGCTTTTGACAATCTTCCAATGGGCCAAAAATTCCACCAGTCTGAAAGTAACGGGCATAAGAGTAGTCAATCATTTTGACAATTTCTTGTTCACTCATTTTCTTTCCCTGAGCGCTCATATGAGCAAGTAAGCTGCTTCTGATATATTCCTTAAAAGGTGGAGCAACAACCTTTTGAACCCACTCTAAATCAGGATGAACAAAAGTATGCATCATTAGTGTAACCACACCGGTTTTCGGATCCAGCCCAGCTTCTTCTCTGCCTTGTCGATACATATCAATTTTCTTCTTTAATTCATTTAAATCAATTCCATAAAGCATGGTAAAAACGTTATAGCCTTTACGACCGGCATATGCGAATCCTTGCTCCGAAGCGGTGACATACCAGATATTCAGCTCTTTTTGTATCGGTCTTGGGTAAACCGTGGTCTCAAATACTTCGCCATCAGGACCGGCAAACTCCATTGATTCACCACGCCACAATTTCTGAATAATTGGAACTCTCTCATTTCTTATTTTAATTCGATCATTATATGTATCTGGAGATAATACGAAATCAGGTTTATTCCAACCATTACCGACCCCTAGATCAACTCTTCCTCCGGATAAAATATCGACCATCGCCCAGCTTTCAACAATATCAACAGGGTGATGTAGAGTGACCGTAACCGCAGCGGTTCTTAGTCGAATATTCTTTGTGATTGGAGCAAAATATGCTGCCATAATACTGTTATTGGCATAAATTGAACCAAACTCATAAAAATGTCTCTCCGGAAAATAAACAGCTTCAAAACCCGACTGATCAGCAAACTCAACTAACTCTCGTGCGAATTGATACTTTTCACTATCAGGAATGTCCTTTCTGACATCGGAGAAGAAAAGATAACTGAAAGAAATCTTTTTCTTTTGCTCAGTTTTTTTCGGACTGCCAGTGTCAGCATTTTCTACCGATTTACCGGAAAACAAGTCGGCCATATTTTGGTTAATAGTATTACTCATTAGACTAATCCTCTCTTTTTGCTTTCCTGGTTTAACCGGTCGGTCAACCTGTTGATTGTTGAATATTCAATTAGCCAATTTGGCGCAATTGAATATCCAAACGCTTTTTCTAATGCCACCGATAATTGGGCAGCTGTAATCGAGTCGAGACCATAATCCTGAAAAGATTTATCCCACTCGATTACTTCTTTCTTAACGCCAAGAACTTTTTCAATGTTCCCGATAATTCGGTTAGAAGTAAGTTCATCAGAATTGGTCGAAGGCTTGTCGTTTTCTGAAGGTTTATTTGACAGTGCGTTCTTCGATACCGCTGGTTTACTCTGGGTTGTCGTTTTTGGCGGTTTTTTGGGTTTAATTTTGACACGTGAAACTTCACTAGCATTTTCTCTTTCAGAAACGACACTTTTAACCGGTGGCTGAACTTGTTTCTTATTCATACCACTTTCAACTGATTCTATCGCCTGCTCGATTCTATCTTGTACCAGGTCAGTTAATTGTTTCTCTGGTAAGTCTTCCAGAATATCTACAAACTGTTTTTTTGATATCTTGCCATTCTTAAATGATTCGATTTGTAACAATAGCTCCTGATTTTTTTCAGCTTCAACAGACTCAAACCCCATCACTCTGGTTGCTTTATCCAGGTCAGAAACAGCGACCATTCCAACCACACTATACTCACTTTCAATTAGTCTTTTCATTAT
>CBDUHU010000651.1:0-2634 GCA_965366725.1 uncultured Kangiellaceae bacterium | reverse complement strand
GTTTATATTATAGTCAAAATAAATAATTTCCCCACTTCCTGTGGACGCAATTTTTGACAATTTGTTACTAAAAACCTCGTAATGCATGGTAAAACGCTTGTCCCGCACCTGAGTTACATTGGTTCCAATAGTGATTTCATCAGGAAAACTTAATGGAACCAAGTACTTACACTCTGTAGATCCAAGTATAGGGCCAATTTTCTCAGTTTGCATTAACTGATTTATCCCTACTCTTTCAAAATATTCAAGCCTTACATTCTCGAAGTATCTAAAATAAACCGTATTATTGATATGTTGAAAGGCATCCATGTCACCCCAAATCACTGATTGTGTTAAAACCACTGAAAAACGTGATTTAAATACTTCAATTGATGTCATTATTGCTAAAACAACCTTTCTTGAAAATTATCAGGGTCCTACTGCAGTGATAATATGGAATAACGATCTTTTAATTTCTACCATTAATTATGATTGCAAATACAAAACATCAATTGAATTGTTTATAGATTCATTCTCTTGCATTCTGTTTAAAATGACTTATTACTCCAAAATTTTTTCATTTGAGGACTAGTCAGTCACAAGAAGTTAGAGCAGGAATTCTACATATTTAGATGTAATCAAAAAATATGGCTATTGAGTAGGACGCTCATTAATAAAATATCTTTAATGCTGAGAAAGTATACTATTGTATCCAAATTATGCAAAAGATTTTTATCTTATTATGAGATTAAAAGCTTATATAAGAAGCATCTAAATAATAGTCTGGATTCTTTGCAATTGTGATTTTTCGCTCAATGTAAGCATGGACTTTTTAAGAGAGCTACAGCAGTTATTATTACTTAACAATATATAATTGTTTAAACTAGCCTGTCTCTTCGACATTATCTGATGTATAAAAGAAATCGATTAACAAACTCTCAAACAGCAAAAAAGACAAAACTCATAAGCTGATGGAAGATAAAATGAAACCAGATAACTTATTTAAAAAAGGGAAGTTAGGCCGATATCAACTACCACACAGAGTTGTTATGGCCCCCCTCACACGCTGTCGAGCAGCCCAACCCGGTGATGTTCCACAACAAATTAATGTTAAATATTATCAACAAAGAGCCAGCGCAGCTCTGATTATCACCGAGGCCTCTCAAATTTCGCCTCAAGGCAAAGGATATGCTTATACGCCGGGCATCTATTCCCCAGAGCAGATTAATGGCTGGCGGAAAATTGTCGATAGCGTGCATGCCGAAGGTTCACATATATTTATTCAATTATGGCATGTAGGTAGAGTTTCTCATTCAAGCCTACAACCTGATAATACGCTACCAGTCGCGCCCTCAGCGATTGCGGTTAATGGAAAAGCATTTACAGAATCAGGCAAGTTTGCTTTTGAAACGCCCAGAGCACTCAAAACATCCGAAATACCGACAATTATTCAGCAATATCGCCAAGCAGCGATCAATGCAAAACAAGCAGGTTTTGACGGCATTGAAATCCATGCAGCAAATGGCTACTTATTAGATCAATTTCTAAAAGATGGCAGTAACCATAGGCAAGATCAGTATGGCGGCTCAATCGCTAATAGAGCACGTTTAACCATTGAAGTGATTAAAGCAGTTACTGAAGTCTGGGGCGGAGACTCTGTTGGTATAAGATTTTCTCCAACTGGCACATCAAACTCTATGTCAGAGTCAGATCCCCAATCACTCTACAATTACCTGATTGAACAACTAAATCCTTACAACCTGGCCTATATTCATCTGATTGAAGACTTTAACACACAGACAGCACTTCATTTTGACTTCAAAGAGCTTAAAAAAAGATTCAATGGTGCTTATATTGCTAATGGTGCCTATGATGCCAAATCGGCAGAACAAAGCATTACCAATGACTGGAGTGACTTTGTCGCATTTGGAGTGCCATTTATTGCAAACCCAGATTTACCTCTCAGACTAAAAACAGGCGCTCAGTTAACCGATGCTGATCCTGCGACTTACTATGGAAATGGGAATGGGAATGGGAACGGGAACGGGAATGGAAACAAAGAAAAAGGCTATACTGATTATCCTTTTCTGCAAGACTAATTGATAATTTTTATAACCTTCGGCTTGGCTAGAATTAATTTGCCACTAATTACTCAATCAATTTATTCAGACGAAAACTAACTAAATCATAAATAAGCTGATGGCCTGCACCATTGGGATGTAAGCCATCAACAGCTAACAATGATTTACCGCCGCGCTCGGCAAACTCATTATATATAGCAACATATTCACATTGCATTTCACTACAAAATCTTTCCATCGCCTGGTTATATTCGATGATATCCTCACAGTAGCGACGTTGGCCATGGCAGTTCAGTTGACCACTTGTTTCACTTGATATTGGCGCCATTCCCACAATTAACACATAAGAATTTTCAACTTGAGCTAGTTGAACACACTGTTTCAGATTTCTGAGAAAGTACTTAATCGGTACAATATTCTTATTTTTATGAATGACAATATCATTTGCCCCATAGTTTAGAATAACAATATTCTGAAATCCCTTTATCTTACGGGCAAAAAACTCAGTTTTAAATCGATTTACCAATCCATCAGTGGTTTCACCACTTACCCCAAGATTATACAAAGAATACTT
>CBDUHU010000650.1:0-2638 GCA_965366725.1 uncultured Kangiellaceae bacterium | reverse complement strand
CTATCATTGGCCTTGTTCGCTTCCATTGTCTTGATTATATTGTTAATTACTAAGGATTTTCTATAACCCTGTCAAATGTTAAAAATGCCGGTTAAATAGGCGGTAGCAGCTAGAGCAACAGCAATAATGAACACGCTGATAATGAGTAGCGTCTTATTACCAGATTCCTTTACCGGTCTGGCATAATTCAACGGTTGCTCTCCAATGCACTGAAATTTTAGCAGGCTTCCCCCAACAATCAGTTCATCACCATCTTGCAAGATAACTCTGGACTGCATCTTATCATTCACCAATAACCCATCAGCCGCGCCGTCATTTTTGATTTCCCACCCAAGATCGATTTCTCTTAAATAGACATGCCTCGCGGAGACACTTTTTTCACTGGTTGATAAGTGGTGTCCAAGCGTTCTTGAAATGTGGTTCTCAGCATTGGTAATTTCAAAGACTTTACCTTCTACATCATCCGATAACCCATGCAAGAACACCCGGTGGCTGGCAACCAGTTTTTTAGCGCTGGTTGCACTATTACCAGGTTTACTCTTCTCATGGCGCATATTAGTCTTTGTAGAACGAACAATCGCTCTTGGTTTTGCATTATTCCCGGTGTCAGGACCAACCACATGAAAAATGAACTCATCAAGGCGCAATTCATCGCCATTACGCAACTCACAAGATTTAACCTGCTCACCGTTAACATAAGTACCATTTGATGAATTTAAGTCTTCTACAAAAAGTTTTTCTTTACGAATTGCCACTTTCAGATGTTTTCGAGACACATAGCTAAATGGAAGTTTAATATCAGAACGTTCATCACGCCCGATGACAAGACCATTAGTCAGTGAAAAATACTGCCCATCCAAAGGTGTCGAAATTGCTTTAACCCCCCAAGGACTAACTGAAGGCCTTACCACTGTTTTTCCTGCATCTTGTAATGGGGTAGACTTGCGTTGCTTGAGCGGGTCAACCACTTCTAATTCACAAGTTCCAAGTCGGATGACATCCCAGGTATGTAGAACTTGCTCTTTTATTATTGGAATATCATTAACAAAGACACTTCTTTTACCACTAACATTCCTTAGCAGTATTTCATTTTGATTAATATTTAACTCAACATGAACACCATCAACCATGGGTTCATCAACAACAAGCTCACAACTCGGATCGGAGCCAATCTTCAAGGTTGAATCAATCAACCACATCGCTGGCTTTCTTCCATCCTTGAATTGGATTTTTAACATGAATAAAACGCTTCTCTTTTTTTTGTTCTTAGATTCGGTATTAAGACGTTCGTACTAAAATAATAGTTATATAATAGCGACTTCTAACAACTTACAAAAACAATTTTTTTAATTATTTAAAATTAATTTTAAATAATTATGAACCAGCTTCTGTTAATTATTGTATTCCCCCCCTAAAAAAGCAATTTTCATTGCTAAAACACCAGGTTAATTGCCAATTATCCAGCCCCAACAACCATCAATATTTGTCCACAGAACCAGGCAGCATAAGTCCCCACCGCATAACCTAACACCGCCAACAATACCCCTACTGGTGCTAATGACGGGTGAAATGCTGCAGCAACTACTGGCGCGGAGGCTGCTCCACCAACATTTGCCTGACTGGCTACAGCCATGTAAAAAACAGGAGCCTTAATCAACTTAGCCACAAATAACATCAAACCAGCATGAACGAGCATCCACAGTGCACCAACAACAAATAACCATGGGCGCTCTACTATCGCTGAAATATCCATATGAAGTCCAATTGCACCAACCAGAATGTAAATGAAAACAGAGCCTATTTTAGATGCACCAACAGCTTCAAAGTTGCGTAGTCTGGTTGTCGAAAGAACTAAACCAATAGTAGTCACCGTTACAATTAACCAGAAAAACTTACTGGTTAACGAGTATTCTTTTGCCGCAGGCCAATTTTGTTCAATCAAAGGCGCAGCAAAATCCGCCACAAGATGGCCAATAGCAGTCGCTCCAAATGCGACTGCGACAATCAACATCAAATCAGTCAAATCCGGATTTCTTGCATGCTGTCGGTGAAAATTTTCCACGGTTTGTTTTAAATCTTCAATCGCACTGGTATCAGCACCAGCTTTAGCGTCAATGCTCTTAGCTCTTCCCGCCATCAATAGTAATACAGCCATCCAGAGATTTGCGATAACAACGTCTACTGCAATCATGCTGGAGAAAAGGCTACCGGAAACCTCATAAATTTCTTTCATCGCCGTCTGGTTAGCGCTACCACCAATCCAACTACCGGCAACTGTCGTCATCCCTCTCCAAACATCTCCTGCCACTACATCAGGGTTAATTAACGACATAATTAGCAAAGCGATTGGACCACCGATAACAATCCCGACAGTTCCTGTGAAAAACAGCACAATTGCTTTTGAGCCTAGCGCTCTGATTTTTTCAAAATCAATACTTATAGTGAGTAATACCAGACTGGCTGGCAACAAGAATCTTGATGCAACAAAGTACAATTGGGAACCACTGGCAGCAATTTTCTTATCCACTCCAGCACTTTCACATTGGTTCAGGATCCCGACACCGGCATCCACAGTACCATTGAGGATATCGGTACAGGCATAGTCATATGGCACTATATGAAATGTGTGTAATATCGA
>CBDUHU010000649.1:0-2643 GCA_965366725.1 uncultured Kangiellaceae bacterium | reverse complement strand
CGGATTGACAGAAAAGCGATTGGTGCAAGAGAAGTTAAAGTCACTGAACTTAATCTGATCTCAGATAAATACTCTTTGATAAAAGAGACAAATGGATTATTAAAAGGGTTATTGCCACCGTCTATCAGCTCTTTACTTAATGTAACATTGTCTTCTACACAGGCAATATTGGGAAGTAAAATGCTCAGTCCTGCAACCAGATACCTTTCGCTATACTCATCTGGAAGTAAACAGAAAATTCTGGATTATCACCGTAATGATATTGAAGATAAAGTAATAAAGTTGACTGAAAGTAGTGAAATGGAGTATCGCCTGAACTTATCAGTTTTTGAAGAGCAATTATTTGCAGAGTTTGGCGAAAAGATTATCGTGGAAAACGGTACTCTATATTTCGTTTTCCACAGTTAGCACTTCTTAGCTAAAAATTGGTATGTTGAGGGGAAGTCGATAGACTAAAATGAACCCTGGTTCTCTCAGTCTTCTTTATTATGATAGTGTTGAACTTCGACAATTTTGGAAGTATCAGTTTGTTTTACATTTTCCCCAATATCATCGACATTCAAAGTTTCATCACTGAGTGATTTTTCTAAAATATCAAGTGCCTCTTTGAAGTAGGTGGTAAGTGGGGCAAGTGATTTTATATCATTATCACAACATACAATTCCAACATTAGCGACATCCGCATAGGTCAGCAAAGTAATATTAACGCCACCACCGGGAGTTATTGTCGAAATAGGATAAACAGCTTTTAATTTACAGTCTTTTAAGTACCTTTCTTCCCGTGGGCCGGGCATGTTTGAAATCAAAATATTTGCAATGGGTTTGACAACATTGGACATACGTAGAAGTTCATAGATTAATGAAAAAGACTGAATAAAAACCGTGTAATAACTGAAGGATGCCGGGTGTGATTTCTTTGCGGCTCGAATTACCACTCTATGATTTTCAATAATTTGGCGTAAACGTAAATAGGGATCTTTCTCACCATGTGCAAGCTCTACTGGAACAATGGCAATTTTGTTTCCAGATGATTGATCTCCGGGTTTTCTTAGATTAATTGGCATGTTGGTAAATAGTGCTTTGTCGAAAGATTGTCCATACTCTTTTAGAAAACGATGAATACCAATATCAAAACAACATAACAAGACTTCATTGACAGTAGCTCTAAGTCTTTTTGAAAGCAATTTGACTCTATCAAAAGGTAAGTCCATTGTAGCAACTACACGTCCCTGTTTAACCTGGCCGGTGAGTATAGTTTTTGTGCCAGTAAAGGGAATTGGCATATAAGCCGTATTGACTCGGATAATTTTAAGGAAAATACGAAAAAGTATCCATACGAAATCTTTTAGTGCCATAACAAAATTAGCGATAGTAATCAGGAAGTTTTTTGAAGTTCTTTTTTTCTTCTCTGGTTGTTTTTGTGCCCAGATCGGAATAAAGTCGAGGGTACTAATTTTTTCCTGATAAGCTGCTTGAAACCACTTTACCAGAGTGGCTCCATCGCCATACATATGATGAATTTTAACGTAAATGGCAAACTCATTCCCTTGCTCACTTTCAATTATGTGGTATTGCCATAAAGGCTTGTCAACGTCCAGACGTGGTTCATGTAGTTTTGCAATCAATTGATGCAAGGCTTCTCTATCGCTAATATCAGATACCTGATGGTATCTTATGTGATAATTCATATTCAGTTGTTCGATAGGCGTTAACTTAAGCGGGTAACCGAGGAATTGTTTTACCACACAGTTAAATGGAGCAACTCCTTTTACATGACTTTTGAGCTCATCGACAAATTCAGTCAGGTAATTGTTTTCAGCATTTTGGGGGAGTTCTAGAATCTGTAAGCTGGCGACATGTTTGGGGTTCGCATCAGTTTCGGTGAGCCAAAACGCTTTATCAAGAAAGGTTATTGTTTTTACCACTTATCGATTCCTTTTTCTTATTCTGCTACTAGAGCATTATTAATGGTAATGTCATTAAGTACTGACTAAAAAACTGTTAATTAATATGATATCCCAGAATTGACTGGTGAAGTTCTTCATAAGCTTCCTGATCAATATTCATGTAGGGAGCCAGAGCAAATAAAATTGTTGCTAATGATTGTTGGATATAACTTCCCGCATTAATGTCCTCTCCTTTAAGTAATTTATAATTAGGAGCCTGGGTACCAATTAATCCAATTAATTCGACCATTTGTGTTTTCTGGCTATTATCACCAATCAGCTTATTTTGTTGTCCAAAAGTATCAATACAACGTCTGAAAACCTTTTCTTTGCTTGCTAACATTCTTCTAAATCCTTTTGCAACAGTTGGGTATTTTTCAGATATTTCTGCTGGATTGCGATATAAGAATCGAAACATATGGGAAGCATCAAAAATCAGCAATAGATAATAGAAGAACTCTTCAATTGTTAGTTGTTCAACTTCAGGGGTCAGTAAAATCTTATTCATCTTTTGTTGGTATAAAGTGAATAAACCGGAAATAATACTTTCTTTGCCTTTGAAGTGATAATAAAGGTTGCCAGGACTGATATCGAGCTCAGTTGCAATATCGACTGAACTGACGTTCGCTTCTCCATGCTGATTGAATAGCTCGAGAGATACGAGCAGAATACGATCAGCTGTTTTCATTTAACTGGA
>CBDUHU010000648.1:0-2643 GCA_965366725.1 uncultured Kangiellaceae bacterium | reverse complement strand
ATCTGGTACGAAACCTTCTTAATAAGGAGGACTTTTCACTATGAATCAACTCAGCAATGAACAACATTTTATTTCACTATGCCGATGGGATACAACTATTGATCAAGAGTCAAAGGCGCATGCATTACAGGAAATACTAAGCGACTTCAGTCGCTCGGGAATGCTTCGCTTGTTCGATATCTGTTTTTCGGATAACTGTCCTGCTGGACAGACCTGGCGTATTGATAAACTGGTATTAAATTTAGGCGTTATTGAGTTTGATGGACTATTGAAAACACTATCGGAACGAATAATGTTGAGTCTTGAAAGAGAACTTAACCGGCTATTAAGAAATCATCAGTTAATTGGTTCGCAATCAGACAACGAAGATATAACTCACAATAAATCGGATATCAGAGTACTGGAACAGAAAACCTCATGGAACGAGTTGATAAGGTGTTTTGTACGCACCGGCATAATGCCTTGGTGGTATCGGCATAATAGTCAGAATCTGGATATCCTCAATCAACAGATTGAAGTGTCGCCGAATCAAGTACTGATGATTGTGCGAGAGGAAGGAAAGGAATCTGCGGTAAGAAAACGAATGGTATGGCAATGGGGAAGTAATAAAGTTAAGCAGCTGGTCGTTATGCTGGAACCTTTTTATCATCCGTATATTCTAAAGTTCTCAAAAAATCTGTGTGATGCTCAAGCAAAAAACAATCTTCCAGAAGGGGATAGTAAGAGCTTTGAGCGTTTAAGCTGGTACTGGATTTTAACTCATCTGTTGGTTGAGCGTGGCTCATTGTTTAATACAAAGGCCTTTGTGAAATCCACCTTAATGCAATTATCAAGAGAATATAAAATTGAATACCGTGATTTGTTGCATCAAATGGTGTCAGCGATAAAGGGAGTGCAGTCTAACGGTAGCCAGGTACCGGTATTTGTCCAGGCGATTATGTCGGTGTATGAGCAAGGAGAGAGGGAGATGTTAGCGAAAAGCTCAGAAATCAAAAGAGATGTCGATTTATGGAGTTTATTGAAACAGAGTTTATCATCCTACGGTTCCGTTAGAGATTCTGAACAGCACAATGTACTTCATATCTCAAAGCTTCGAGTGAGAGAGTTATTTTCGTTACTATACCAGCGTGCACCACAAAGACTCAAAATTTTTATACTTAGTGAGGGACGACAGGAAAATGTCCGCAAAAAGTTAGCCAGTGATCTATTACAGGAGGAGCTATCTTCATTGGTCAAACTATTAAGACCCGCTGAGCACCTTTTTATCACCGCCCATGTCGAGCGCATACAAAGTATTAGTCAGAATAAAGAAATAAAACAGCAGGTTGTATGGGAAGTCATCCTGGCACATTTGATTAATGAGAGTGGTAGTCACTTTAATCGAAAACAGTTTGTTCAAAAAACAATCCTTGATATTAGCCGTAATAAAGGGGTTTCCTATTTAGCGCTGCTTGATATGCTATCGGATTCACCATTTTCAAATGTTCATTCAGGTTATCGATTTGAGCTTCTTAGAATTGTTGATGATTTGCGCAGTGCGGAAATAAATAAACAAAACAGTCAATCAGAAGACCGCGGACAAGTAAGCCAGAGTGATACTCAATGGAAAAATATTGGTGTGTTTTTAGTGTGTGGTGAATACGATTATCAAGGTCGTCCAATATCTTCTACTTTAGCCAGTTATGATTTTAGTAAAGTGCTACAACAAAACGCTGTCAATTTATCAAGTTTAATTGCTGAATTGATGGCAAAGAAAATAAATAGTGAAAATAACAACCGTTTGATTGCGCGTCGAATAATGTCGTTAGTTGATGGAAGAGACTACTCTGGCATATTAAGAGTAATATCGCCGCAAGGTGGAGAGTTTTGTGTTTCATGGGTAAAGACAATTATAAACTGGAAAGGAATGTCATGCTTGCCGTCATTAAAAGGATTTGATGTGCACAGAAAATTGCATCAATTCGTCATTATAGCCTTGTTATCAATATTAGATAAAAAGTTCACGATTTCTAGTTTTTTAACGGCGTTTAGCGAGTCTATTAAGCGATTTGCCGGGGTAAATATAACCGATTGGAAGAGTGATCTGTACTTTTGCCTGCAAAAGAAAGATAAGAGAAAATTACATTATGATGTAATCATTTCAGATAAAAATATTACTTATCAAAGGGAAGTCTTGCTCTGGTTAAATTCATTGGGTGAAGTTGGTGGTATTAATAAATTCCAGGCTGAAAAAATGCTAGTTGTTAACGATAATTCTGTTGTTAACAAAATCGATAACTTACTAATGTTATTACGTAGTGAAAACTTAGAGTCTATTCAGCCAGATATAACAGTAAAATTCACTCAGGTTTTCAATAGCATAGTGCCTCAATGCAGGGCCGAGTTAGTAGACGCGATTAAACTGCAGGTAGACCGAAAATTATTGCTTGAGAAATTAATTGAGAAAAGTGATACACCTGTTGTTGAAAAATGGCTTAATTCACTTGCGCCATTTTCAAACAATAAGGACTCTCGTCTATTTGATGACTGGGTTGAAATAATGGATGCAAGTGGGTTGTGGAAAGGGTCTTCCATCTTATTATCTCAAATACTTAGAAAAATATTCTGGTTATGTATTTTAGATAGTTCATTCTCAAGTAATTC
>CBDUHU010000647.1:0-2645 GCA_965366725.1 uncultured Kangiellaceae bacterium | reverse complement strand
AAAATCATCAACTTGCAGGCGTTTTTTCAGTTGATTAACCAAAAGCAGGCATCAATTGATATTTACTAAAAATGAAAGCAAGGTTAGTAAAACGGCTCTACCAGATTTAGCTAAGTTGTTTATTTTAGCCAATATAGTAGTCGCTAAAGCTTGCGCTGTTTCCACCAGTCACTCTCGATTTGACCCGGTTAGATGTTTTTGTTGAATAGGTAAGCCCATAGCGTCCTTTATAATAGGTTGTCGTAATTTCGATTAAATCACCATTTTTATCATAATATTGTCCACCTACACTACCCAGGTTTTTTGCCGTCGAAATATTTGTTTTTCTAGCGCTTGCAATATTTAGTAAAGCTAAAAGTGTTCTTTTCATAATGTCCTCTTTTTTGAGAATCCGTGCCTTATTTGATGGCTAACTCAAATACTACAGTCATTATTTTATGCTTTTAAAATGATATGAGTTATTAAAATCCTGACATTCATTATTAAAATCGTGACAAATTTAGCTAAATTTGAAGAAATTGAGCAAAAAACAAGCTAATTCAACCCTTTTTTATATTTGGCAGAGATATCCAGTTGGCTAACCAGATTTGGTTTTTGTATACAGTACTAGCTGGATATCCCGCTCTTTTTTCACCTGTTAGCTGAATATAGAGAGCATTTATTCAGGTGAAACGGTTCTATCGGTATAGCAGACTTCAGTTGATTCTTCCCAGTACGTAATGACGTTACCGGTTGCAGGATCAGTGATTGATGTCCATGTATAGACATAACCACCGATACACATTTTAACCGCTTCAGCATCTGGTGAATAAACCAGAGAGCCGACTGTTCCGACAAGCATCGCTGTAGCAATTGTTAGACCTTTGAGTGTTGTTAATACGCTTTTCATCATTTATCCTCTTCATATTAGTATTTAAGTTTCCAAGTCTTATTCGTATTGCATTGTCAACATTTGCCTGATCGGCTTGTTATTCAATGCTGTGTAGCTTGGAGACATCAATATAAAGCAGCTTTAAAGAAGTTGATTAGTAATATCCTGTCATTCGGTGTGAAAAAACTGCCAATTTAAAAAGTCTTTTAGTTTCAGATGGATAGAGTTTCTGCTGATGTATAATGTGTCAAAAAACTGCCACTATTCTTTAGTCTCACAGAGGGATGGCAGATTATTCGCGAATTCAGTTGGTGTTTTTCCATATTTGGCCTTGAAACACCGACTGAAATAGCTGTGGCTAGAGAAACCGACTGAAAATGCGATATGACTAACCGGTGTTCCTGACTCGATTAGTTCATAAGCTCTAGTAAGTCTATATGAGCGCAAAAAATCAGCTGGAGTAACATTCATTAGACCTTTTAATTTTCGATAAAGTTGCCTTTCACTTACCGCTAGATTCTTAGCGATCGTTTCAACCCTAAAGTCTGGATTTTCAATATTTTTTTCTAACTCATGAGTGAAATTTGCAAGAAATTGTTTTTCTTGACGTTCCCATTCAAGGATTTCCATTGGATCGCTGGTCGATGAGTCAACTGGAGGAGAGTTGAGAGCTTTATTCGACCTCTGATCATTGTTATCTGTTAACTGATTGCTTTTGTTTTGAGTATAAAGGTAGAAACGTTGTTTAAGTAAATCCCTGATATTGAGCAGGTTTTCGACTCTGATAATCAGTTCCTCGCCATCAAATGGTTTAGTAAGGTACTCATCTGCTTTCTCCTTCCAACCTTGAAGTCGACTGTTACGATCATTTCGAGCGGTCAATAATATTAAGGGTATATGACTAGTTAGAGTATGTTCTTTGAGTGAGCGGCATAATTCGAAACCATCCATTTCCGGCATCATGAGATCGCTTATGATCAAATCTGGAATATCCTGTAATGCTAGACTCAGTCCTTCTTTACCATTTTTTGCCAGCAATAACCGGTAATTGTCTCTTAATACTCCAGAAATATAAGTTTGCATATCCAGGTTGTCTTCAACAATAAGCAGGGTTGCTTTTTTTTCTGTTTCATCTTGCGTTGAAATATCACCACTTATACTGTCATGACGCTTTTGTTCTAACAGACTTTCAATCTCAAGCTCTACAATATCAGTATTCGCTTTATTGATTCTGGAATGATCGGAGGGGTGATTGTTAACTTCAAGAATTGGTAGTAAAACACAAAATGAAGAACCTTTACCTGGCTGGCTATTAAGTGATATTTTTCCACCATGATTGACAACAAGCTCTTTGACCAAAGCTAATCCAATTCCTGCCCCGGTTATTTGTTCACTATGATTGTCCAAAGCACGGTTAAACCGCCCAAAAATCCATGATTGTTGCTCAACGGATATCCCAATACCGCTGTCTGTTACCTTTAGTTCAATCTGTCGGTGCTCTAATTTTCTAACCGAAAGTGTAATCCAACCTCCGGACTGGGTATATTTAATTGCATTTGAAAGTAGGTTAAGCAATATTTTTTCAAGTGCATCGGGAGTAAACATTAACCAGACATCGTCAATATGTCTTATTTGCAAGTCGATGCCTTTTTCAAGAGCGATATCGGCAAATGATTCACCAATTAATTTTACTATTGGTTTTACTTGAACTGGTTTTTGTGAAGCTATCTGCTGAACTCTAAATTTTTCCATATGCAGTAGTTGATCAACCAGT
>CBDUHU010000646.1:0-2648 GCA_965366725.1 uncultured Kangiellaceae bacterium | reverse complement strand
CCGACGCCCTGGTAAAAGCGAGCAATACGATATATGAAGGCGTCGTTGATATTGTCCAGATACCAGCCAAAGCAATAGGCTTTCAACTGGAGGAAGTTGAGGCAAAACAAAAACTGACGGATAGCCAGATTCTACTCAATAATAAGCAGGACCGATTAAAAGGCAAACGTTTCGAAATCCAAAATACCTTACTTGATGCCCAATTAGAAGCGGTAATCGCTGATCCCGGTTCACATATGGATTTACTTGATAATAGCGGGCTTGGTCATTCTGAAAATGAAGATAATTCCAGCGAAAATGATAACTCTGAACAAGATGATAATCCCGCGAGTGAGTCGCCTGAAAGTGAATCAGACAATCAACCGCAAGCACCCGGTGAACAATAATGTCTTACTCTATCAACCGCGAACGTCCACTACGCCCTGGTGCCAGTGTCGGTGTCATTGGTGGGAAAGCAGGAACGATAACCGCACTGGTTAAACGAACTGATACCAGAGATGGACATCCATATTTACTAAGTTGCGAACATGTTTTAAAACCCGCAAATGTCAACGGAAAAATTCAAGTAGTGCAACCAGCGGTTGAAGATGGCGTAGGCACTGGAATGAATAACCGAATAGGTACTGTTATTAATGCGGCGGGATTAAGCACCACTAATAGCAATACTGTTGATGCCGCAGTAGTCCGTTTGTTTGCAGATGTGTTACCGCAGAACCTGACACTCATAAAGCCACAAAGACTATTGTCAATTGACAAATCAATTCCCCGGGGGACTTCTATCACTATGATTGGCCGGACTTCTGGTGCGGAGACAGGGTCAGTTACTACAGCCTCCACTGATGAGAAACTGGATTATCGGAACCTGGGATGGAGACAGTTTCTTCACTTTTCAGCTATTACCAAATGTGACTACCGATCAGCCCCTGGGGATAGTGGCGCGCCGATTATCAATAACAACACAGGCAGACTGATTGGCATGCATATCGCTGGCGGACAGGATGACGATGAAAACTCAGTTGCATTTTTCTGCCCAATCTGGCGTGTTTTTGATGCATTGAATATTGAACTTATTTAAATCTGGAGGAAATATCCGATGGGACTAGAATTTATTTCAGAGACTTTAAACCAGAGTATCGGAATTCAAACTGAATTTCTTGTTAAGAGCTTTGTTGGTATTGCGACTGTTGGGACCTTTGCAATGGCACTGGTTCAAACGATTAAAACGAGTCCTTTTCGTGCTTTCTATTTCCGACTTCGCCTTCGTCGCTTCTTAGATGAAAAAGATGCAGGAAACGTCGATGATATTGAAAACCTGATTTGTCAATATGGGGCCGGGGGAAAGCGAGAATTCTATGCGCAAACGCTACCTGAAATCGTACAAGGAATGGCATCAATTAAAAATCTGGCAATCGCCTGGCCAGATAATGAAAAGTTTATCGACTTCCTGATTCTTTTCGAACAGCAAGCAGGCAAGATGCTAGCTCAATCAAATGGAGGAGAGAAAAAAAAAGAAGTAGTAGCTTTTTTAGATCAATCAATCACTGCGCAAATCGAAGGTTTCGGTATTATGGTCACGCATCGCTGGAGATTCTATCAACAATTAACTGCAATGGTGTTAAGTACCGGGTTAATCATAATATTTGCACCAATCAATAGCCCATATGTCTTGTTCCTCTACGGTATCCTCGGTGGTTTTATCGCGCCTTTCGCTCATGATATTATCAATAGAATTAAAGCGTCTTAAGTTGACAAATTAATTTTCTAATTTTTCTCAACCTGTTAGTTACTCAGCATTATTTCTGCTTAATTAACAGGTTTTATATTTCTACATTGAGGAAAGGAAGCACACCCCCAAAATTTTGAACCTTTATTTTTTCCTTTACCGGCAGTTCTAAGTAACATCTCTGAGCCACATTTTTCACACTGCATAATTGAAGATTTTTCCTCGACTATTTTTTTGACATGCGCCACATGCTCCCGATTAGTCTTAATCCCTCTAGCAAGTTGACCGCTCTTAATTGAAGAGACGACCCTGGTTACTTGATCATCACTGAGCAATCTTTCATTCTTAGATTTAATATATCCAACACAACCACCACCATAAGTTACATTCTCAGGCATTTTTGTTTTAAATTGACTATCACCAATAAATACCACAATTGAAAAAATTGTGTTTGGTTCAATATCCAGATACTTTTGTAGTGTCTTGGTATGTTTGTAATTCTGATGAAGCGGATTTTGAAATCTGATTGAATACTTGAATATTTTCTGAGTCCACAATTTTTGATTTTCAGCCCCAAATATCCAACCTTTCATATTTTTTGTTTCAATCACAAAAACACCATATGGGCATACCAGAATATGATCGATCTGAGTGGTTCCGTCGTCCGTAGCCAAAGTCACATTTTTGATAAGCTTATATTTATCGGCTGGAAGCCTCATTTTCAAAATCAGATTAATTTGAAATTCACCAATAATCCCTTTAAACCAAGCTGAATTTAAGATAAAGATAAGAACAAAAAAGGGTAGAAGATATCCGAGAACAGTGAATAATTGTTTTAATAAAGTTTCTACGATCATCTGACTATTACCAGCTGAAAATTTGAAGGTGTGGACGATTGGTATTCCATCATATTGATTTAATTGTT
>CBDUHU010000645.1:0-2654 GCA_965366725.1 uncultured Kangiellaceae bacterium | reverse complement strand
ATGGTAAGTTAAGAAAATCGAGTAAGAATCGATTATTAAATGGGAAGTTAGTGAGAATCTAACACTGCCCCCGCAACGGTGATAGTTTGTTTACAGTATGTTTGTACTGTCAAAAAAATCAAAGTCCGGATACCAACTTAACTTAAATTAAATTGGAGAACTTAAAAAAATTGTTTTCCTCACAAACTTGATAACACGGCGGGTGTTATTTAAATAAGGTAAAATTGAATGAAAATGTTCCAAATAAAAAAGTCGACTATTGCTGCATCGGTAATAATTGCTATTGCTTCACCTATAGTAAGTGCAGATGAAAATGTGATAGTTGTTACAGCTAACCGGGTTGCTCAGGATATTAATGATATTTTGGCGGATGTTGAAGTCATTGAGAGAGAAGAAATAGAGCGAATTCAACCTCAGTCATTAATTGAATTACTTGCCAATATTTCAGGTGTTGATAGTGTTCAAAAGGGAGGGCATGGCCAAGATGCTTCAATATTTCTGAGAGGAACTAACTCCAACCAGGTTTTAGTTTTGATTGATGGTGTAAAGGTTGGCTCTGCGACTTTAGGGGTAAAGTCTGTCTCTAATATTTCAATTGCTCAAATAGAGCGGGTAGAAATTGTTAAGGGACCTAGAGCAGCATTGTGGGGAAGTGATGCTATCGGTGGCGTGATTCAGATATTTACTCGACGTTTAACTACCGGCGAACATAAAGTTGCGTTAACTCTGGGGTCGAATAGTGCTCGGGAAGTTGATGCTGCTATTGGCTTCGGCAACGAGGTTGTGAATAACACTTTAAGTTATAGCCGAAAAGAAACTGACGGGTTTGATGCGCGCATTGATGATGAAATCGATAAAGATGGATATGAGAATGACTCATTGGCAATACGAGGAAACTATAACATAAGCGATAATTCTGTTTTAGATTGGGTTGCTCAGGTTGATCAAGGGGAAAGTGAATTTGATACCTCCTGGGGAGGCAATATTGCTGAGCACCAAAATCACTTGTGGAATTTGCGTTTTAATCATGAGTCCGGAGATTGGAGTCATCAGGTTGCGATAAGAAATAGCCGGGATCAGAGTGTGACTTTTGGAAATGGTATCAGTCGAAGTGAAGCGAGTGTATTTGAAACACGACGTCAACAGTTTTCTTTACTAACACGCAATAATATATCTGAAACTATTTCATTATCTGGTGGTCTTGAATGGCTTGAAGATGATATTGAAAAAAGTACCACCGAGTACAATGAAGAGAAGCGAGCAATAAAAAGTGCCCATTTAGGCTTGAATTATGGCGATCAAAAGTGGATTTTTGATTTAGCTACACGTTATGGTGATGTTGAAAATATCGCTAGTGAATCAACTTATAATATTGCGCTGGGTTACAAAGTCAACCCACAAAATCTAATTAGTCTTAATTTTTCTGAAGGGTTTAAAGCTCCCACTTTTAATGACCTTTATTTTCCATTCGGCGGTAATTCAGAGCTTCAATCCGAAACATCTGATAATACAGAGATAGTCTACAAACACTTTTTCAATAACGGAAATCTTGTTGTTAGTTTATATGATTCTGAAATTGAGAACTTAATTCAATGGATTCCGGATAGTGAAGGTATCTGGTCTCCACAAAATGTCGGTAGCGCAGAAATTTCGGGTATCGATATGAATTACAGTTTACGTCATGATGATTTTTCTCATCAGTTTAATGCAAGTTATACTGACGCTGAAGATGCAACAAATGGTAAACAGTTATTGAGACGAGCCAAACAGCATTTTAGTTATGAAGTGTCACATGTAATGGAATCATTTGACTGGTTTGCGCAGTTTCAATATGTCGGCAAACGAGCGGATCAGGATTTCCAGTCATTTTTACCGATTAACCTTGATAGTTATACTCGAATAAATATTGGAATTGGTTATTCGTTTAACAATCAATGGCAATTGAAATTCAAGATAAATGATCTATTTGACGAAGCTCCAACCAGTGTGTCTGGTTATAATCCTGTTGAAAGAGAAATTTATTTGACTATTAGTCATCAAAATCTTTTTTAATTAATTTTTAGTTAATACAGCGGCCTGGCCGCTGTATTAAAACGATGCTTATGAATATTCCAAATACAACAAAAATTATACTTGCCAGACATGGTGAGACTGAGTGGAATACTGTGCGCAGGTTGCAGGGTAATTTAGATAGCCCTATGACAGAGCGTGGTAAAGAGCAGGCAAAAAATATTGCTGAGACATTACGCTCAAAAAAAATTGATCAAATCGTATGTTCTCCCCTGGGCAGGGCACTCGAGTCGGCGATGATTTGTAAACACGAGCTTAACATCAAGTTGACCACTGAAAACGGCCTGGTTGAACGAAATTTTGGCGACTGGCAAGGTCTACACTTTGACGATTTATCGGAAAAAAATAACTTTAAAGAAATATTTTTTCAATTGACCAACCATTCCCCTCCGAATGGGGAGTCAGGATATGAATGTAGTTCACGGATATCATCGGTATTATCGGAGTTGGCAAGACGTTATAAGAATCAAACTGTTTTAGTTATTTCTCATGGTGACGCGATCCGCTGTTTTCTGGAGAGTATTTCTGCTCAAGGAAATTGCGATGCCTATAGTCAATATGGAAATGGCAAGTGTTTCGGAATA
>CBDUHU010000644.1:0-2658 GCA_965366725.1 uncultured Kangiellaceae bacterium | reverse complement strand
TATCTTAACCAATGATCACAGATCACTAATGCTGCCATCGCATCAACAATTGGAACAGCCCTTGGTAACACACAGGGATCATGCCTTCCCCGACCTTTAAATTCAATTTCATTTCCATTAATATCAACGGTTGGTTGCTTTTTCATCAATGTTGCAACCGGCTTAAATGCGACTCTAAAATCTAATGGCATACCATTAGAAATTCCACCCTGAATTCCACCAGAATAATTACTTTCGGTCTTGATTACTGAGTTGTCGCTATAAAAAATATCATTATGTTCACTACCGATCATCTCTGTTCCGGCAAAGCCTGAGCCGACTTCAAAGCCTTTACTTGCATTGATTGATAACATTGCTTTTGCCAAATCGGCTTCAAGCTTATCAAATATTGGTTCACCTAAACCAATTGGCATATGATTGACCGCACATCGAACGACGCCACCAATAGTATCCCCCTGCTTTCTGATTTCGAGAATTCGTTGCTCCATTTTCAGCGCTACTTCCGGATCTGGACAGCGAACATTATTTGCCTCAACCAAGGCAGTTGTAACTTTATCTGCTGCCATCTGACATCGAATATCGCCAACACTTTCTACCCAGGAAATAATTTCAATTCCTCTGGCCTGATAAAGTACTTTTAACGCAATTGCGCCGGCAGCAACATTGGCTGCGGTTGTTCTGGCCGAACTACGCCCGCCACCAGCAACATCTCGAATGCCATACTTCTGCTGGTAAGTAAAATCAGCGTGACTGGGACGATAGAGCCGAGCAAACTCGGAATAGTCTTTTGAACGGGAATTACTATTGTTAATCATCAAACTAATGGCTGTTCCGGTAGTTTTACCATCAACCACACCTGATAATATCTGAACTCTGTCAGCCTCGTCCCTCTGAGTAACTAGCTGGCTCTGACCAGGGCGCCGTTTATCGAGAAACGGTTGAATATCTGCCTCTGATAGTTCAATCCCTGCAGGACAACCTTCCACCACGCAACCTACCGCTGGTCCGTGAGATTCACCCCAATTGGTCACTTTAAATAACTTACCTATACTATCGCCGGACATTCATTCATTCTCATCTTATTCAATCAATTAACGGCTACCTTTTAGCAACCCTATAGAAGTACAACTCACATTCAACCATACCATTTAGCCTGTTTATTCAGCTATCGCTCCAATCAACTAACTTGAGCTTTTGGTTGATGCCAACATTTGACTACTTTCCACCAAAAACTTATCTGCATATTCACCAAACCACTCCCTGGTCTTTAAAAATGCCTGAATAAACCCTTCTTTATCACCCGTTTTTATCAAATCCAACAACTTCTCAAAGCCTGAAATATAACGCTCAACCATCGGGTTATTATCGGCGTTTGCGAATATTATTTCAGTATATAATTCTGGCGCTTGAGCAAATAACCTACCGACCATGGCTAACTCCAGACGATAGATTGGTGAACTCATTGCAAGTACCTGTTTGAGACAGACGTTTTCCGCCTCCAGGTGAGCCCCGTAAGCAATGGTCGAAAAGTGTCTTAACACCTGAACTATCGCCATTGTTTCATCATGCTCCCGGGCGCTGGTCTGATGAATATTGGCTCCCCAAATAGCTAACTGTTTGGTTAACCACTGGTATTCTTGCTCTTTCCTGCCGTGACATACCACAATCGTCTGCGCCTTGATGATATTAACACCGGGACCAAACATTGGATGTAAGCCGACCACACTACCCTGATGAACCGCAAGCATCTTACTAAGCGGTTTTTGTTTAATACTGGTAATATCTGCCAGTACACAATCATTCGGCAAATCAGTTAATTGTTCAATGATGCCTTCAGTCAGATGAATTGGAACTGCGACTAAAACCAGCGCCGCACACGCCAGTGAACGTTTGATCATTTGAGGATTAGAATGCCAATCCTCAGCTTCAATTATAACCAGTTGATATCCGGAACGCTCAAATAAGCGGACAAATAGACCACCCAGTTGTCCTCCTCCTCCAATCACAACAATATTTCTATTGCCACTTTTGGCACAATCATATTGAAGATGTTCAGATTTTTGCTGGTAGTCAAGTAGCTGTGCCCGGTAACTTTCCAATTGCGCTATCTGTGCTTCCACCTGTTCCAGCGTGAGTGGTTCATTAGCTTCCGGACTTATTTCATCTTGCCCGCTACCAGGTATCAATTGTTTCATTTTATCTGACAGTTCACTATTCATTAAACGTCACCCGAACTTCAACTCAAGTTCAATGCTTCTTCAATTTCAACAATCAACACTTTGCAAACCAATACTAGACAAACATCGCCAATAATCAGGGAAAGACTTTTCAACCACTTCTGCATTGATGATTTTAATTCCATTGGTTTTTATACCAAGTAACGCCATACTCATTGCCATTCGATGATCCTGGTGGGTGTTTATTTCTGCTGCCGTCGGGCTCCCCCCATGTATAATCATATAATCACTACCAGTTTCAACTTTTATACCAGCTTTACGTAACTCAGTAGCTGTATCTTCAATTCGATTTGATTCTTTATACGCTAAATGGGCAATGTTGGTTATTTTGGTTTGCCCCTGGGCAAAACAGGCCACTACTGCCAAAGTTTGAACGGCATCAGGCATTCCTCCCATATCAATATCAATACCTTGTAATTGT
>CBDUHU010000643.1:0-2659 GCA_965366725.1 uncultured Kangiellaceae bacterium | reverse complement strand
GCTAATTCTTATTTTTTTGCTGTGTATTAACACTTAACCAGGGTAGTCACAATGAATCAGGCTAACTCTATAGCTTGTATCAGAAGCTATATAAGAGGTTATAATAGCGCAACATTAATGTTGATTCTCATTCGCAACCAGCAATATTACTGGGGCGATATACAGACTGTCTAAGCCCGGAAGTAAGCAATCGTTTAAAGTAACTTAGCGATTAGAAATACAACAAAGAAAATAAACTGAAGTTTTGACTCAATTATCGTTCTCTGGGATATAAACACTGAAAATAATATTAGCGTAATTGGTTTTAGAACAAGATTTATTGAGCATCGATAGAAGGGGAAGTATACCCATAAAATATTTATGGATATGGTTTCTGATCCAGATCACACTGTTATTTTTTCAGAGTGTTATCTTGCCTTCTGTTAAATAATGATATGTAGAGTTTGGAGTGAGCTTTGAAAGCAACTAAATTAGAGTGGGATCAGGATCTGTTAAAAAAATATAACGTTTCCGGTCCTAGATATACTTCGTATCCAACTGCACTTGAATTTTCAGAAGATTATAAAAGAGAAGATTATCTAACCTGTTTACAAAGTATACAGGCTGATAAATCGCTTTCACTCTATATCCATATACCTTTCTGTCAAAATATCTGCTATTACTGCGCTTGTAATAAGATAATCACTAAAGACAAAGATAAATCTGATCGATACGTTGAAAACCTGATTAAAGAAATAAAACTGGTTGCTGCACAATGCAATGCCAGAGTTTTACGCCAAATCCACTGGGGCGGGGGAACGCCAACTTACCTGACTATTGAACAAATAAAAAGCATTATGGATACCATTCGAGACTGTTTTGACGTTCCGGATGAGGCTTCCACAGAAATATCGATAGAAGTTGATCCGAGAGCTTTAGCGATAGAAGATATTAGTACACTATCATCTCTTGGCTTTAATCGAATGAGTATGGGAGTTCAGGATTTTGACCTTAAAGTCCAGCAGTCAATCAATCGAGTTCAATCTTTCGAAATGACAAGAGATATGGTGGTTGAAGCGCGTCAATATGGCTTTGAATCCCTTAACCTGGATTTAATCTATGGTTTGCCACATCAAACCAAAGAGACCTTTAAAGCGACATTAGAGAAAGTGATCGAAATATCTCCGGATAGAATATCTGTATTTAATTACGCCCACTTACCTCATCGGTTTAAACCACAAAGAAGAATAAATGCGGCTGAACTACCACAACCAGCTGTAAAGTTAGCAATTTTTGAATATATTATTAATACCCTTCAGTCTAACGGCTATTTGTATATCGGCATGGATCATTTTGCCAAACCCAGTGATGAGTTAGCTATTGCCCAACAAAACAATTGCCTCCATAGAAATTTTCAGGGATATACCACCCATGAAGAATATGAATTGATCGGTGTTGGAGTATCATCAATTGGTTCTTTAGGCTCTCAATATCATCAAAATGTAAGAGATGTAGATTCATACTACGAAGCATTGGCAAAAAATGAGCTTCCTTGCTGGCGAGGAGTTGGCATGAGTGTTGATGATAAAATCCGTAAAAGGGTTATTTTCTCTTTAATATGTCATTTTGAGCTATCAAAAAAAGCAATTGAAGATGAATTTAATATTCAATTTGACCAGTATTTTGCTAAAGAAAAACGATTGCTCCAGCCGTATATTAAAGATGGTCTGTTGATGGAAGACGATAAGGCTATCCAAATTACCAACCGCGGGAGACTATTGATCAGAAATATCTGCATGATGTTTGATGCTTATTTGAACGAATTACAGGTTATTGAGAGTTTTTCAAAAGTCATCTAATTTAAGCCTGAAAAGAAACATAAAATAATAAGTAGCTAGCTACGTATTATTTTGTTCCAATTATTGCTGTCTAAAGGGCAAATAATGGGTATAATGCCACAAATCAGAATATTTGGGGCATAGATGAAGTTGTCTACTAACAGCTCTCTGCATAGTGAAATTAAGTGTCAAACTTGTAGCATCAGGCGTTTGTGCCTGCCTGTGATGCTGGCTGATTCAGAAATTGAACACTTAGAGAATATCGTTCAGCGTAAAAAAGTACTTAAAAAGGGAGAGTTTCTCTTTCATGCCGGGGATGAGTTTGATGCTATTCATGCGATTCGTTCAGGTAGCCTGAAGTCATATACCATTAGTTCAGATGGAACTGAGCAGATTACCGGGTTTCATTTACCTGGCGAAATTGTTGGTCTTAATGCCATTAGTAGTACTCAATATCCCAGTTTTGCCAAGGCATTAGAAACTTCATTGGTTTGTAGTATTCCTTTTGATAAACTTGAATCACTTTCGCGGGATATACCCGGTTTGCAAAAGCAAATATTTAAAGTGATGAGCGGTGAAATCAGAGAAGAGCAAGAATTAATGATGCTGCTTAGTAAGAAAAATGCAGATGAGCGTTTTGCTGCTTTTATTATGAATTTGTCTGCTCGATTTAAGCGTCGTGGTTTATCTGGAAGAGAATTTCAATTAACCATGACAAGAGGGGATATAGGCAATTATCTAGGTCTTGCTGTTGAGACTGTTAGTCGTCTGGTTACCCGTCTGCAAAAACAGTCATTAATAGGCATTCAGGATCGCTATGTAGAAATCACAGATATGGAAGG
>CBDUHU010000642.1:0-2666 GCA_965366725.1 uncultured Kangiellaceae bacterium | reverse complement strand
GTGGAGCAATATTAATGCTCTTTAAATGAGCTTTGCCAGCAGGTGAAATCATGTTCGTTGACCAGGCAGGAGCCAATACCAGATTGATTTTGACATTATTAAATCCAGCTTTAGACAGTTCAGTTGTAATATCCTGATTAATCGTTTCAACAGCAGGACACCCGCTGTAAGTTGGTGTCACATCAATTGACCACTGCTCATCTACATAGCGTATATCCTGCAATATTCCTAAATCCCAAATTGTTAACCCCGGTAACTCCGGATCAAAAACATTATCCAGCAAATCCCAGATATGCTGGTGACTAGAGTTATTTCGGTGTGCACGACGGCGCGCAAATACGGGGTCCAGTGTTGGAATAATATCAGTAATCGGCTCAGACATTTGCATTACCACTCAAGTCCCGGATAGGCTCTCTGTAAGTATTGCATTTCACTTAACATATGCCCCAAATGCTCTGTATGTATCCCTTCCCTGCCACCACGAACTTGTAACTGAACTTCGGCAAACTCAATATCAGACTGGGCAAGAAATTCTCGCACATACTGATTCCATTCAGGCTTTAGCACTTCTCTATTAACCGCAATTCCTTGTTCAACCAGTGTCTCTTCCCAATCTGGCATAACAAATAACTCACCAATAAAATTTTCAAGTTCTATTTGAGCATCCAGAATACGTCGACGACTCTCATCAGTTCCTTCTGATAGCTGTCTAATCCAGGGTTCACTTCGCTTTAAATGATAGCGACTTTCTTTTACCGCTTTGGCTGCAATGGCGGCAACCCGCAAATCATTTGAGTGACATAATTGCTGAAGATATTGGCAATAAAAAACGTCGATAAAGAACTGACGTAACATGGTAAATGCGAAATCATTGATGGGTAATTCATGAATTAATAAATTAGTGTATTCCTGCTCATTACGCATATAAGCGATATCATCTTCAGTACGTCCTTTATTTTCTATTTCTGCAGCGTATTGATAAAACATTCTGGCTCGACCAATATAGTCAAGTGCAACATTGGAAAGCGCCAGATCTTCTTCCAGATAAGGACCATTACTACACCATTCTGCTAAACGATGACTCAGTACCACCGCATCATCGCCAAGCCCGACTAAAAAGCGATAAAGGTTTTGTTGATCTTGATTCATTATAATTTTTCCTGATTATCTGTCATTAACAAAAGTTACATATTTTTTACGCTTTCCGGTAACACGTAGTGGGTAGCGTGGCGATAATCCTTGTCATCCATAGGCTCAACAAAATTTTCAGTATCAGATTCTTGAGACGCAGTAATATTAGTTGATTCTACAACCCAGATACTGACCCCTTCGGAACGTCTGATATAACAATCTCGCGCATACATCAGCGCATGTTCAGGGCTTTCTGCGTGAAGACTTCCAACATGTTTGTGATCGAGACCACGTGCAGATCTGACAAAAACTTCATAGACAGCTAAATGTTCCTGATTCATTCTCAATTCTCTCTTAAAATAGTATTATTCATTCATTAACAAATTAGAGTTAGCTAAAAGCTCAAGCAGCCGTTTCACATTGCTTGGCTTGTTGTTTTTCACGATAAGATCTCACCGCTTCTCTAACCCACTCACCTTCTTGGTGTGCTCTTTTGTGGTGCTTAATCCTTTGATGATTGCAAGGCCCACTACCATTAATGACTTGATAAAATTCTTCCCAATTTATTTCACTTGAATCGTACAGACCTTTATCCTCATTCCATTTCAAGCCCGGATCAGGCATTTCCAGACCAAGCACTTCAATTTGAGGAACTGTCTGATCAATAAATTTCTGTCTTAGGTCGTCATTTGACTCTCGCTTAATTTTCCATTTCATTGATTTAGCAGAGTGCGCAGACTCACTGTCATGCGGACCAAACATCATTAAAGATGGCCACCAGAAACGATTAAGTGCATCCTGTGCCATTTTTTTCTGTGCGGCACTACCTTTTGCCATTGCATACATCAGTTCATAGCCCTGACGCTGGTGAAAGCTCTCTTCTTTACAGATCCTGATCATTGCTCTGGAATAAGGTCCATACGATGTTCTTTGCAGTGATATCTGATTGACAATTGCTGCGCCATCAACCAACCAGCCTACAGCACCAATATCCGCCCAACTAAGTGTTGGATAGTTAAAAATTGACGCATATTTGGCTTTACCGGTTTGTAAAGCATCAATCATTTCACTGCGGCTTATTCCCAGGGTTTCGGTAGCACTATATAAGTAGAGCCCGTGGCCACCTTCGTCCTGTACTTTAGCCAGCAAAATTGCTTTACGGCGTAAACTCGGTGAACGTGTAATCCAATTTCCCTCGGGTTGCATTCCAATCACTTCTGAATGAGCGTGTTGAGACATCTGACGGATTAAATTCCTACGGTATTCTTCAGGCATCCAGTCACCAGGCTCAATTTTTTGCTCTTCTGCTATCTTGCGATCAAACTCCAATTGATTCTTTTCTGAGAGGTCCATCGCATCATCGACTTTTTGCATCTCACGCTTTCTCCGATTTAAATGATTAAGTCATGATACCAATATTCGTCATTTTCATCAAATTGTGTATCATTTTATTCTATTGGTCTAACCATCCAATGTTGACAATAATCATTACTTTCATAAACCATATAGACTTTTCATATATGCATCATTTAGAA
>CBDUHU010000641.1:0-2677 GCA_965366725.1 uncultured Kangiellaceae bacterium | reverse complement strand
AACAAGCTATTTTACTTAATGAAGCTGAATTTAGTCATAATCTAGCGCAATATTCAGAGGAAAATCTTGCCCGTACTGAACAACAAAATCCATCTAATCTTGCTTACGTTATTTATACTTCTGGTTCTACCGGAGAGCCCAAAGGCGTTATGGTAGAGCACCGCAATGTGACCAATGTAATAGAGGATAACATAGAACGTTTCAAACTTGATGCTAGCAGCCGTATGCTCCATAACATGTCGATTAGTTTTGATGCAGCGAGCAAGTCTCTGTGGGTGACACTGCTTTCAGGTGCTACATTAGTGATTGTCGATAGTGAATATCTGTTTGACGAAAAACTGGAATCGTATATTGATTCTACAAATGTGACTCACCTGATGATGACTCCGTCAACTCTATCCCTGTTATCGCCTGATAAACTAAGTAAAGTTAAATCGGTTATTATTGGCGGTGAAGAATCTAGTGATGAACTGGCACGACAATGGTCTAACGACAAGGCCTTGTTTAATGCCTATGGTCCAACCGAAACAACAATGTGCTCATTAGCAGGTCAGGTTACCCATGGAGCTAAAATTTCACTAGGTACCGCGGTTCAAAATACCCAACTTTTTCTTTTAGATAAGAAAATGCAGCCAGTTCCATTTGGTTCTGTCGGTGAACTTTTTATTGCTGGTGAAGGTGTTTCAAGAGGTTATCTTAACGACCCATTGTTGACTCAAAAACGATTTATACAGAACCCATTTTCTCAAAAAACGACATCAAAGCTATATAAAACTGGTGATTTAGTTCGTTATAATTCTGATTGCGAACTTGAGTTTATCGGTCGGATCGATGAACAGGTGAAGGTTCGTGGGTTCAGAATTGAGCTGGGTGAAATTGAGCAACAATTAGCTAATATTTCAGAAGTTAATTCATGTAAAGTTGTGGTTGCTGAGAATGAACAAAAAGCCAGTCAATTAATCGCCTATGTTAAAGCTGAAGCTGATAAGCATATTGTCGCGATGGAATTTCAGTCACAGTTAAAGCAACAACTAGCCAAAAACCTACCTGGTTATATGATCCCTGCCTTTTTTATTATTGTTGAAGAGTGGCCTCTAACGATTAATGGAAAAATAGATCGGGCAAGACTACCTTCAGCGGATTTGAGTCTTTTGGCATTAGAGTATCAAGCACCTAAAACAGAATTAGAAAAAGCACTTGTCGCAATATGGTCAAAGTTATTGAAGTTTGATGAAAAGGAAATCAGCACATCAGCGAATTTTTTTGAAATTGGTGGTCATTCATTGCTGGCAGTTAGGTTAGTGGCTGAAATAAGAACGACTCTGGAAGTTGAGATTCCTGTTAAGTCGATATTTGAAACTGCTGATATTTGTGGCTTAGCCGATAAAATTAAGCTTGCTGGCAAAACTAATTTGCGCCAGAAAATAACTTCTATCAAACGTAACCAGGAAAGCTATCAAACATCGTTTGCTCAGCAACGTTTATGGTTTATCGATAGAATGGAAGGTGGTAGCTCGGAATATAATATGCCAATGGCGCTGCGAGTCTCTGGTTCGTTTAATATCGATGCCGCAGAAATAGCAATTAACAGAATAATTCAACGTCATGAAACTTTAAGAACTACTTTTCAGGAAACTTCAGGTGGACCAGTACAAATAATTCAAGAACAATTTGAGTTTATCTTAAATCGCCACGATCTTACCGGTCTTAATGAAGAGCAACAAACACAGGAAATAAATCAATTTGTAAAATCCGAAACCAGCAGAGTATTTGACCTGGCAAAAGACTTGATGATTAGTGCAAGTTATCTTAGCTTATCAACTCAATCGAATGATGCACAAGGTATTTTGTTATTTAATATGCATCATATTGCTTCTGATGGTTGGTCAATGGGGATTCTGAGCAAAGAATTTGTTACTGAGTATCAAGCTATTCTTGAAAAGAATGAATCACCCTTTACTCCCTTAGAAACACAATATGCTGACTATGCTCACTGGCAACGAGAATGGCTTGACGGAGAAGTTCTGGAGAACCAGCTTAGCTACTGGAAAAAGCAGTTGGAAAATGTTCCCGCAGTTCACAGCTTACCTCTGGATTTTCCAAGACCATCAATGAAGCAACATTCAGGTGCTGTCATTAGTGGAGAACTACCAGCAGAGATAAGCCAGCGCCTGCAAATAATTGCACAATCAAACCAGATAACGCCATTTATGTTGTTACATGCTGCGCTTGGCATTGTCTTGTCACGCCACAGCAATAGTCAGGATATTGTCATCGGAACACCGGTTGCTAATCGAATGCAGTCGGAGCTAGAGCCATTAATCGGTTTTTTCATTAATACTCTGGTATTAAGAACATCAACAGATTTTGAAAGCTTCAATGATTATCTGACTCATGTTCGTCAGGTTAACCTGGATGCACAGGCCAATCAGGATGTGCCATTTGAACATTTAGTCGAGCATTGTCAAGTTGTCAGAACTGCCCAGCATACGCCTATTTTCCAGATTACTTTTACCATGAATACTAATGAAGTAAATAACCTGGAAATACCCGGGGTAAGTTTTTCTAAAGTGAATGACCAAAGTCTTGTAGTGAAAACTGATATAGAAATTAATGCACAAATGAATGATGACGCTGTTTATTTTTCATGGAATTATGATCAGTCGTTATTTACCCC
>CBDUHU010000640.1:0-2681 GCA_965366725.1 uncultured Kangiellaceae bacterium | reverse complement strand
AGTTGTCATGGAGTTTCTCTAGTGGTAAATACAAGCTGAAACAAGTTTTTGTTGGTGAGCTGTCAACTTCGATAATTCCACCATGTCTCTGGGCAAATGATTGGGCAATACTCAGGCCTAGCCCGCTGCTGTTTTTGCTACTAATGGTTGGAAAGAAAATGTCTTTAATCAGTGATTCTGCAATTCCAGGACCATTGTCGATAACATCAACTCTGATTACCTGTTTGTGTTGAATTTTACCAATTGTATGCTGATGCAAAATACGTGTTTTAATGGTTATCTGTCCATGCCTGTCTATTGCTTCAACCGCATTTTTGAGTAAATTAAGCAGTGTTTGTTGAATTTGCCCGGGGGAAATTAATAGCTCAGGTAAACTGGGGTCATAATCCTTATCAATTTTGACCGGAAATGAACTCTGTAATAAAACAATATCAAGAGCCTTCTCGATTAATAAATGGGTATTAACCAGAGTTTTGTCTTCGGGTTCTGCGGGCAGCAACAATCGCCCAACCAGTCCACTTAAACGATCGGTTTCCTGAATGATAATTTGGCAATACTTATTTGAGAAATCATCAGGCAATTTACGCTGAAGTAATTGAGCTGCTCCTTTGATACCCCCCAGCGGATTTTTTATTTCGTGTGCAAGATTTCTGATTAAATGATTACTAACCCGGCTTTGTTGTTGTAGCTCCATATCTTTGCGTATATGGGAGTGGTGTTCGCTACTTTGCATTTCCAACAAGATGTAGTGATGCTGTTGCTCTTTAAAACTGGAAAGCATGATGTTACTAATGATAAAACCGCTACCAGTTTTTAACTGGGCATCTTCGATAAATCCGGTTTGTCCGTCTTCAGCGAATTGACGGAGCATGTCTTTGTCAAAGTCAGATTGTACCAGGTTGAACAAGTACTCCCCATTAATTTGGCGGTCAGAGTAACCTAACAGGCGTTCCGCTGCTTCATTAAGATAAATGACGTTGCATTCAAGAGTCACCACTACCACTGCGGTACTGAGGAGATCAAAAGTATATCGATTTTGCATCGAACGATACCGTTCAAATGTACATTTTGGTGAGTTTAATACAAAAACGGACTAATCGCACCACTTTGGTGCGATTATAGCCATTTAGTCTAAGGTTTGAGTATCGACTTTAGTCAATATTGAGAATTAATAGAGAATACGTGTTCTGAGTGTGCCCGGAATTAAGCGCAACTTCTCAAAAGCTTTATCACTGGAACTTTGGTCAATATCGGTAACCACATAACCGACGTGCTCACTTGTTTGCAGGTATTGAGCGGCTATATTGGCATTATTCTCTGATAAAACATCGTTAATTTTAGCTAGAATACCTGGTTCATTATGGTGAATGTGACAGATCCTGTGCTTACCAGTGTGTGCTGGCAACGCCACTTCAGGAAAGTTAACTGACGATAAAGTTGAACCATTATTACTATACTTGACCAGCTTTTCACTAACTTCAATCCCAATATTTGCCTGGGCTTCTTTGGTGCTTCCGCCAACATGTGGTGTCAGGATGACATTATCAAACTCTCTTAAAGGAGAAACAAATTCTTCCTGGTTAGATTTAGGTTCTTTAGGAAATACATCAATTGCCGCTCCGCTTACTTTGTCGCTCTTGATTGCTTCAACCAGGCAGTCAATATCGACAACGGTTCCCCTTGATGCATTAATCAAAATAGCACCCTTTTTCAGCTGGCCAAAAGCTGTCGCGTTCATCATATTTTTGGTTTGCTCAGTCTCAGGAACATGGAAACTAACGATATCTGATGAGGCAAGTAACTGATGATAGCTTTCTGCAGCTCTGGCATTTCCCAGCGCCAGTTTGTTTTCAATATCATAATACTGGACTTTCATGCCAAGGTTTTCCGCCAAAATACCGATTTGAGTACCGATATGCCCGTATCCAACGATACCCAGGATTTTCCCGCGAGTTTCAAAAGAGTTTACTGCTGATTTAAGCCATTCACCGCGGTGGGCAGCGGCGTTCTTTGCTGGTATACCACGTAATAAGAGAATCATTTCCCCCAATACCAGCTCCGCAACACTTCTTGTATTGGCAAATGGTGCATTGAAAACAGGTATGCCCCGGATCTGTGTTTCATTGAGGTTGACTTGATTAGTTCCAATGCAGAAACACCCTATGGCAGCTAATTTAGGAGCAAAGTCTAATAACTCAGGTGTTACCTGAGTACGCGATCTAATTCCCAAAAAGTAGGCGTCTGACAGGGTCGATTTCAACTCTTCTTTGGGTAAAGATTTGCTCGCCGTTACAATATTACTATATCCATCATCGCGAAAAACTTTTTCTGCGCTGGGGTGTACACCCTCTAATAATACAACTTTTATATTACTTTTATTGAAAGATGTTTTCTGTACTGTCACTTTTGTTAGTCCTACTGACTTTAGTTATTGATAGGATATGAAAAAAACTACAGAAATACTACACAACTTTTATAGAAGTTTGCTAACCATTAGTTATTTAACCTTAACTCGAAGCAATAAATCGTATTCAATATCGCTATTTTCTGCTTTTCCGTGTGGGCTTTGCTCCCAATAAGTCGCTCAACTTTGTTCTGAAGGTTATAAAAGCAAAATATCTATCGGCGATTTTTTACTCTGTTATTGAATTAAAGCCCTTAGCATTATCGCTATGTTGGTA
>CBDUHU010000639.1:0-2685 GCA_965366725.1 uncultured Kangiellaceae bacterium | reverse complement strand
ATTTTGACAAAATGGTAATTTCAAATTGCGAGTCATATTCTGCACCATCTTTGTCGATAAAAATCACCTTGAGACTTTCAAGAAATTTTCGAGCGACATCCGGTGCTATTTCATTACGATATATCTGGTCTTTTAATGCTGCGTTTCGACTGTATTGTTGATAGAGAGTTTCAGGATTAACTCTGAGTATTAAACCTAAAAATCCCCACTGAGTTTGATCAAGTGCATTTTCAACTTCTGCAACGGGATCTTTAGGCCGGGCGATCGCTACTCTTAATCTTAATCGACCACTAATTTCTTCGATGATATCATCAGCATAACTACTGTTAGTAGCTGATGTCTGTGGGGCATTAAGTCGCTCAATTGCAGAAAAACCGCGGCGCAGCGAATTTGAACCACAAGCTCTGCGCAAACTTTTTTTCCAGCGTAGTACTTTTGCATCATCAAATACAGCCATTTGCAAAGGTACAAATAAACACTCCTGGACACCTGCAAGACGCTCTTGAACTGCAAAATGTCTTAGTACTTCAAAATATTGAACCGTCATCGCATGACAGTGATTATGATTGGCGATAACTTCTGTTGTTGTACCAACCGACTCGCTTTGCCCGGCAACCTGTACAACGGTTGCTCGTTGATTACGAATTGCCGCAGCCCCTTGTGATGTGTTATCACGTAGTTGCTGCATGCTTTGCGCGGATAAATTTCGTGAACTATCCTGCCAGGCCGATGAACTGGCCCACGAAGAGCCGCCTCCTCCGCCAATAACCAATGGCCCAATAGCGAGGCCAAAACCACCACCAACTGCGCCTGTTTTTGCTTCTGAACCTCCCTTAATCGACTCACTGAAAGCAGCACTGGCAACTTCATTAATATCGCGATCACGACTGAGGGTCGCACTTAAGGCTTCACTTGCATCAAGGGATTCTGATCGACTGGCATACTCATCCCTGTCCCAATCAAAAGTAACTATCTGTTTTTTCTGGCAAGGTGCCAGAGGAATACTCTGAACTACTTCGCCAAGTGAATAGCCGTCGGCTTTCCATGTTTGTTTAAAGTGTAAAATATGTCCATGAGCAATTGAAGTTGCTTGATAAAATTCCGGGCTTTCGTCCCAGTCTAGTGGATTTTCTTCGTTCAGAATATCTCGGCCGGATGTTGATTTATAACGCCAGGTTAAATATTGCTGCAATGCTTGTGCTGATGCTTTTCTTTCGAGAGTCATCAAACTAACCGGGGTAAAATTGTCTGGATCTTCGAGCGCCATTTTTAATGCTTCCGGTGAAATTTTCTGGAGGCTGTTTTCAACGGCTATTTGAGCAACTTCTTCGTCTAATGCGCCATGCCAGGACGCAGCCTGAGCAGTACCATCAGCTTTTAATGGTGTCAGATTGATATAATTCTCGGCGACTGATTTTGTAGCAAGAGTTGCACTAGTCTCCATACGAGTATCGCTTAAACTGGCAGGATCTGTACTTAAAAATAGTGAACGTGCTGCAGGATGAGAAATTGTTGCTTCAGCATGATCTGAATTTTTCTTAACATGGTAAGCAGCATCAGATGCTTTGAACGAACGGGCTAATGTATTTTTGTCAAGTGCCAGGCTCATTACATTTGCGGTCAAAAGCCCTGAGCTATTGTTAACTCCTGGTAATTCTAATCCTTTTATTTGCGGATCTGTTGTACGAACGATTTTGTAAAAATTAAACTCTTCAAGGGTTCGATTGGGTAAGGTAAAATCCTCGCAAGAATTTCCCAGATCATGACTAAAAGTCTCACTATTTTCCGTTAGTTCATCTGTTTCAGGAAGTGTTGGAGGTTTATGAACATTATGGCAATCACATTCTGCTTCAGCCTGGGACTCCAACGCAATAATAATTTTATTAGGCAATCGGCCATCTTCAAGCAGCGCAACTTTTGCCTGATAGACCGGTTCAATACCGAGCACCTCAACCAATGCATCTTGATAACTCTGGTTTAATGCGTTTGCAGCAAAGTAGCCTTTGCCATCGGTTACTGTTTCAAATATCGTTTGTCTAACACCTGACGGTTCAGGTGTATAACTAACTCTGACAGTTAATTTAGCTACGTTGGATTTTTTATCTGCAATCAGGTTGAAGACTCGCCCGCTAACTCTAATCTGGTCAGATACGATAGTGGTATCCGATATCTTAGCTTTTACTTCAATCGGTTCAAACTTCCAATCCTTTAATAGATTTCCGCGTTTGAGTAATTTTGCCAGCAATATTCGCTCAGCAATTTCCCCGGTAATCAAGATTAGCTCAAAAAGGGTCCTTTTATCTTTGATTGAATCAGCTGGTAATTCAATAGCATAGTGGCCATCGGCGTTAACAGGAAAAAGTAATTCTTGTGGCAGGGTAAATCCATCAGATTCAATAAAGTACTTTACCCGAACAGAGTAATCGGAAAATTGCTTGAAATTTGTTTCTGCTTTGAGTGTTCCCTTTAAAACCTTCAATGGTACTCTCCTTAGTACATCCAGAATAAATACATTACAAAATGCTAAAGTTACCAGCTATCTTGTAATACAGATATCGTTCTCGTAAAACAGGTATCCTTGGCATTGTTAGAGTTTAATTCTTACCAAAAATATCACCCCTTTTATTACCATAAGAAGATTTAAAAAAATATTATTTATTACAATACGAGATAATTATTCAATTC